>JBDKJC010000030.1:0-11549 GCA_039796815.1 Cyanobacteriota bacterium
TCAGGAGTCCAATATTTTTCGACGGGAAGATGAGCCAAAGAAGGACGCATATATTGACCCAGAGTAAGGCGATCGCATTTAATCTGGCGTAAATCCTTTAAAGTTTGAATGACCTCGCTTTCTGACTCTCCTAACCCTAACATCAAGCCCGATTTGGTAAGAATACTTGAGTTTATTTCTTTGACAAAGCGTAAAACATTGAGAGAGCGATCGTATTTTGCACCTCTTCTCACAGGCGCTTGTAAACGGGGAACAGTCTCTAAATTGTGATTGTAGCAGGCAGGTTTGGCTGTGGCTACAGTTGCCACTCGCTGCCGTTGGTTAATAGCTGCCGATTTACCACTCCAAAAATCGGGGGTTAATACTTCAATTTGAGTTTCTGGATTTTCCTGACGTATAGCTGTCATCACTCTCACAAACCACGCCGCACCTCCATCATCTAGATCGTCTCGGGCAACGGAAGTTAGTACGACGTAGCGCAAGCCTAATAATTTAACCGCATCAGCTACCTTTTGTGGCTCATTAGGATCGAGAATCATCGGCGCATGACCCTTTTCTACCTGACAAAAAGCACAGGCACGAGTGCAAGTCTGACCCATTAATAAGAAAGTGGCAGTACGATTGCTATAGCATTCTCCACGATTAGGACATCTTCCTTCTTCGCAGATAGTATGAATGTCTCTTTGTTTAATAATTTTCTGTACGGTAGACAGTTGGCTTGCCTTGCCGATAGGTCGCTTTAGCCACGTAGGTAAAGAAGTAGCTTCAGTATGCCAGGGGTTTTGGGTTGAAGACGATTGTGCAGAGTGGTTCATAATTTGATGGCGATCGGCAAAAATATAGTTTGATTTAAGCGCTTTTTTGACTTGTAATTCTTACTAAGGGTAAATTATAAAAATAATTATTTATTAGATGTTTTTTCCTGTTATTTTAGTAATTCAAAAGGGAACTCTAAACTTGTAACCCAAAACTAACTGTCAAAATCAGTCTAGTCGATCTCAGGCATCAAGAGTTAGTCGCTTAGGAGTAAATCGTGTCAACCCACAAAATTCTAGTTATTGATGATAGTAAAGTCATTAGAATGCGAGTCAAAGATATGTTGCCAGAGGGTAATTTTGACATTATTGAAGCCAAAGATGGTCTTGAAGGATTCAACTTAATTAGAACAGAAAATCCGAATTTAATTATGTTAGATTTTCTGTTACCAAAAATGAGCGGGTGGGAAGTATATCAAGAGATCCAGAAGCAATCACAGTATCGCTCAATTCCCTTGGTTTTGATGTCTGGTCGCAAGGAAGAAGTCACCGATAAAATTACTGAGCCTTTTGAATATTTTTCCTTTGTCGAAAAACCTTTTGATAAGGAACAGCTGATCAATGCGATTCGCGATGCCATGATGAAGGCGAAAAAACAGCCACAAGAACTTGTTGCGGCATCTCCTAAAGTGTCAAGTGGAGGTAATACCAATCTTTCCACCTTAACCGCTGAAATTGACTATTTAAAGTCTAAAGTTTATCGTCTAGAACAAGAGTCAGAGCAGATGAAGAAACAGTTTAATCAACTGGTCACTTTTATCAAGCAAAAACTGAAATAATTTTGGCCGCGACGATCATCTAAAATAGCGATCGCCAAATAATAAGTTTTGAAAATTTACGCTCAATTTTACCGATAACTATCAGACTGCTATTGACACCTGCTAAAGTTGTGGATAACAACTACTTTGTTTGCTAGCGCAAGAATTTTTACTTGTGCTATTAATCAATTAAGCTTCATGAACAATCAAGCTATTTTCGTCTTTAAAATACTGTTATTTTCTTTAGGATTATCTTTACTAGTTAAGTATGGAGGAGGATATCTAAAGCTTCAGCCTACCACAATCACTGCCTTGACTATTATATTAACGCCATCTGTGGTTATTGGCTTGATCTTGGGCTGGCGCTACTACCAGGTTTAGTCAGGTTTAGTTGTACTCTAGATTGAGCAAATCAGATTGCAACCAGGTCATTTCTCATGAAGAATCCATAAAATATTTAGATAGCAAAACTCAGAAATCAGGTTAATCCATAGACCAAGTTTATGCTCACTATTCTTAACCAGAGGAATCTTAACCAGAGGAATTTTAAAAAGTGAATTTTGGTACTTGGATCGGTCTAGTTGCCTTTTTTATCTCACTCTACGTACTGTGGCAAATTAAACAGTTACTGCTACTCCTTTTCACGGCGATTGTGTTAGCAACCTCTTTAAATCTCTTGGTTAAAACCTTTCAAAACCGAGGCATCAAACGATTTAATGCGGTTTTTTTATCAATGTTGTTGCTTATTTTTGTAAGTATTAGCTGTGTTTGGATTGTCATACCACCTTTTATTGACCAGTTTCAAGATTTAGGTAAATTAATTCCCCAAGGGATCGAAAGATTAAACACTTGGATTGATTTATTTTCCAAGCGTCTCGATCCTAGAATAATCACTTTATTGCCAGATACCGAAGAATTAAATCGGCAATTACAACCTCTGATCAAACAATTCTTAGGCAGCGGGTTAACAATCTTCTACAATTCTTTGGGTGTTTTGCTGGGTATTTTGTTGCTGTTAGCCATCACCTTGATGTTACTTGCCGATCCAGTTACTTATCGACAGGGTTTTAAGCGTTTATTTCCTGCCTTCTATCGTTCCCGAGTTGAAGAGATCTTAAATTTATGTACAGAAGGTTTAGAAGGATGGCTAGTAGGGATTTTATTCAACATGGTAGTAATTGCTATTCTGAGTTTTACTGTACTTTTACTGCTACGTATTCCCTTAGCTTTATCCCAAGCAATGCTAGCAGGGGTAATGACCTTTATTCCTAATTTAGGACCAACCCTAAGCGTAATTTCGCCCATGGCGATCGCTCTTATTGAAGCTCCCTGGAAGGCTCTAGCTGTCCTAATTCTTTATATAATTATTCAACAGATTGAAAGTAATGTTTTGACTCCCATTGTGATGGCACAACAAGTTGCTTTACTGCCAGCAATTACTCTGCTATCTCAAATATTTTTTGCTACTTTCTTTGGTTTTCTTGGTTTGTTTCTCTCCCTACCTTTAACGGTAGTTGCTCAGATTTGGTTTAAAGAAGTAATTGTTAAAGATGTTTTAGATAATTGGAATTATTCTTTTACAAATAAACCAAACTTAGAGAAAAACTCAAACAAAAAAGTAGCGATTAAAAAAGCCCACTTGGAAGAAGAATAATAAGTTCAATCAGTAATCAATAATCAATAATCAATTACATGCGTACGATCGCGGAAATTAATGAAAAAATCAATCGTGGTCAAGCCGTCGCTTGGACAGTAGCAGAAGTTAAGGCGAAAATCTCCCAGCTAGGTATCCGCAAAATCTTTGAACAGGTGGATGTTGTCACGACGGGAACATTTGAGCCAATGGAGTCTACAGGGGCGATTATTAACCTGGGACATACCGATCCGCCGATCAAAATTCGCCAATGCTGGCTCGACGGTATTGCTGCCTATGCTGCTTTTGGGGCAGTAGATCTTTATTTAGGAGCAACCGCCACAGCAGACTACAATCTTCAAGAAAGCGATCCTAATTTACGCGAGGGTATTGGTGGGGAAAAGGGTGGTGGTCATGTGATCGAAGACTTGATTGCAGGAAGAGCCGTCCAGCTTAAAGCGATCGGACAAAAAACTGATTGTTACCCCAGAGCAATGTGGGAAAATGCAATTACTAAGGATAGTATCAACCAATTTTATTTATTTAACCCGCGTAATCTCTATCAAAATTTTATTGTGGGCGTAAACGGTGGCGATCGCACTTTATATACTTATTTAGGAGCATTACAGCCGAGATTAGGCAACGCAGTGTACTCTAATCCTGGGGCAATTTCTCCCCTACTCAACGACCCAGATTTAACTTCTGTAGGCATTGGCAGCAAAATCTTTTTGGGTGGTGGAATTGGTTATATTGCCTGGGAAGGGACACAGCATTTTTCTTTGCAAAAACGCTTACCTAACCGTACTCCCATTGGGCCTGCTGCCACTGTTGCCCTAATTGGGGATGCCAAGCAAATGAGTGCCGACTGGGTACGAGGTTGCTATTTCAAAAATTATGGCCCTTCAATCATGCTGGGGGTAGGCGTAGCATTACCTGTGACTAGCGAAAAAGTGATTCAAAACTGCTCTATAGTAGACCAAGACATTGTTGCCCCTGTGATTGATTTTTCCATTCCTCGCCGAGTTCGTCCTACTTTTGGTCTAGTCAGCTACGAACAGCTACAAAAAGGGCATATGACCATCGATGGTAGATCGGTTAGGGTTGCCCCCCTAGCCAGTAAATATCGTTCTCTTCAGGTTGCCAAAGAATTAAAGGAATGGATCGAAGCAGGCAAATTCACCTTAACAGAAGCAGTTGCTCCTCTGCCGAGCGATCGCAGTTTCATCCCTCAAGACAGCAACAGATCAATTATTTCCTTGGAGTAATTACTTGGGTGATTACTGATTACTGATTACTGTTCACTGATTACTGTTCATTGTGACGCGAGCTTGCGAGCTAATCCTTTAGGACTCATTGTTCACTGTTCGGCTTTTTCTTGGGCAAAACAGGGCGGGCTGTGGCACCAGCTCTTTGGGGGCGAGCCGATTTAAGCTGAATTTTTTTAGGATCTTTTTTAAATTGGGGTTTGCGTTTTTGAGCAAAACCTAGATCTGTTCCCTCTTCGATAATCAAATCTTCTCCCTCAAGACGCACTTTGAGATCCCAAAAACGGCGCAGGGGTTTATCCCCTAAAACTCCCTTTAGCTTAAGCTTAAAAAACTTTGGTTTATCACCTTCCTTGCGGGGAAACTGCTTAACTTTGACGATGACAATTTTTTCTTCCGTAGAGTAAAAAATTACTTCGCCTCGAATTGAAAAATAACCATGTTCAGCTTCTTTACCCGATACCTCTAGTTCTTCTGAGTCTTGGCTGAGGGTTTCTGGTTCCCATACCCCAACAATTTGAGCGTGAAGGCGATCTTCCTGTATTTTAGTTCGGGGGTAAACTACCCACAGATGTTCTTGTTCTAGGTCAAGATGATTTTTAATCAGGCTGATAATACGACCTAGCAGCACTGCTTCAATTTGCGCTCCATCACTGGTCAACAAAGTCCCTTGAGTCATCTGATCGTCACTCTGTTGATATTTACCTTCAATCAGACCAATAGCACGATATTGTCGTGGATGGGAAGGAGGAGGAATTGGCTGCTTCCTTTCTGGGGTTACCTGGGGTTGGGAGTTGGGCAGGATAGAATCCTGAGAGTTATTGGTCATGGTAGATTCAGCCAATTGATTTACAGCAGTAGAAAGTTGATTGGGTTGTTTAGAATTATCGTGAGCCGAATTCATAAGGCGATATTATTTCAATTAATGGGATATTACATCTCATTAATTAAAACTGCATCCAGAAAATGTTGGAGAAATTAAAATTGTCCAAGAAATCATACTTTATATTCTCATGAAATTTAAAATAACCTCTAGTTTTATCTGTCTACATCAAATTAGCTTCTCCCTCTAGAATAAACGATAGGAGAGTTAGTCTAATGACCTTAACCAACAAATCAAGTATAATCTGCTGATCGTAATTTGGTGATAAGAGTATGAAGAAAAAGCGCAGTAGTTGGATTTATCTAGTTTTAGGCATGATGTTATTTTCTTTAATAACTGCTTCTGCCCTGCCGATATTAGGCAGTGTCATTGAAGGACAAGAATTTGCCAAAAATCCTAATCAAGAGGTAATCACTCTTTCACAGCAAGAACTGGCGCTCATAGAAGCAGAAGCTTCTGGTTATCAAAAAGTTTTAGAGCGTGAACCAGACAATGACACAGCTTTAAATGGCTTGCTCAAGATTAGATTACAACAGAAAGATTTAAAAAGCGCGATCGCTCCCTTAGAAAAACTAGCTAAACTTCATCCTGAACAAACTGAATATAGTACTTTACTGGCTCAAGCTAAGTCACAAATTGAAGATTTTGAAGGAGCAGCAGCAGTATATAACGAAGTACTAGGGAAACATCCTGGAGATATTTATGCTCTTGGTGGCATTACTAATCTATATTTAACTCAAGAATTACCAGAACGAGCGATCGCCTTATTGAAAAAAACGATTAAGTTAGCCGACAATACTGATAGCCCCCAGGCAAGTTCAATTAATCGAGAAGCCGTAGAATTATTACTAGGGGAACTATACAGCAATCAAGAACGATATGGAGAAGCGATCGCCCTCTACGATCGATTAGCCCAGGCAAATCAGACTGATTTTCGACCTATTTTGGCTAAAGCTTTGGTATTGGAGAAAAAAGGTGACTTGAGCGCAGCCCAGCCAGTGTTACAAAAAGCCTATATAGCTGCGCCCGAAAAGTATAAAGATCAGATTGGTCAGGAGATGGAGCGAATAGTCAAGGAGATGAAAGTATCTGAAGCGACGACTAATCCAGAATGATCGCGCAAAGACGCAAAGACGCAAAGACGCAAAGATTTTGTAGCGTTGCTTAATTGTAATGCTGTAAGATAGTTTTCGCTCTTTTCTAAAATAGACTCTATATTTAAAAAGCTTAGAGCTTAAAGCTTAGAGCTTAGAGCTAGCAATTTAATAACTGATACTATCTAATTCACATTAGACGTATAGTTAAAGACTATAGTGTTATTTATTTAAAATCGGTCTGTGGAAGGGAAACGAGAGTCATTTGCTAACTGGGCATCATATCACCTATTGAAATGGTCAATAGTTAGCCCTGCTCTACATACTTATTGGCGGTTGAATATTTATGGGGCAGAAAACGTCCCTAAATTTGGTGGCTTAATTGCCGTGAGTAATCATGCTAGTTATTTCGATCCACCTATCCTATCTAATTGTGTGGGTCGCCCTGTAGCTTTTATGGCTAAAGAAGAGTTGTTCAAAATTCCCATATTCAAGCAGGGAATTCAACTTTATGGGGCATATCCAGTAAAACGCCAAATGGGCGATCGCGCAGCTCTACGTGCAGCTAGCACAGCCATAGAATCAGGCTGGATCGCAGCTATCTTCTTACAGGGGACTCGTTCTTCCGATGCCAAAATTACCGACCCGAAATTTGGTGCAGCCTGGATTGCAGCTAAGGCTCAAATACCCCTATTGCCCGTAAGTCTTTGGGGAACAGAAAAGATTTTAATTAAAGGTTCAGCTTTGCCTAAATCAGTACCGATTACAGTGCGGATTGGTGAGGTGATTGCGCCTCCTACCTCCACTAAGAAAGCAGATTTACAGGCGGTTACTGAGCATTGTGCTGCTGTGATTAATGCTCTTCATGATTTAGGACGATAAGCTGTCAAAAATACATATTTAATACATATTTATCTAAAAATCAGCTAAAATGACTCATTCTCAAGATCTAACCACCCTAGCTCGCTGGATGGCATCAGACTTTAGTAACCAGGCTCAGGCCTATGCTAATCCACCTTTTTTTGCTCACATTCGTGTCTGTATGCGTCCTTTACCCAATGATTTGCTGGACGGTACTAGTTTGTTTCTAGAACAGGCATATGATTTTATGCTGAATCAACCCTATCGTTTGCGGATTATTCGCTTGAGCTTAGTAGGCGATCGCCTGGAACTAGAAAATTTTAAGGTTAAGGAGCAAGAAAGGTTTTATGGGGCGTCCCGCAACCCAGAATTATTAAGCACTCTTACTGCCGATCTAATTGAAAAGATGGACGGGTGCGACATGGACGTGACTTGGACAGGTAATTGTTTTCAAGGGCAAATTAAGCCAGGCAAGGCCTGTATTGTTGAGCGTCAAGGTAAAATAACCTATCTAGACAATAGCTTTGAAATTACCGATAAACAGCTAATTAGCTACGATCGCGGGCGAGATCCTGAAACAGATGAACTGGTTTGGGGTTCGATCGCTGGGCCATTTGAGTTTTTCCCGACTCAAAGTTTCGCCGATGAGGTAGTTAGTTGAAGTCCGTTTAGATAATTTTAATTAAAACTCGCGCAAAGGCGCAGAGATAAAGGCGCAAAAATTTTATAAGAAGTAATCAAGCGGACTTGATATTACCCCTTAAAGTCAGAACGCAATTTAAATGGTGTCTGGCGACTTTTAGACTGGTAAACTATTTTTAATTTGTAATCAATAGAAAAATATCTTGCCTGAACTTCCAGAAGTCGAAACAGTCCGACGCGGATTAAATAATTTAACCCTCCAGCAGAAAATACAAGGAGGGGAAGTTTTATTACCCAGAACTTTAGCTTATCCGCCTGAAATTGAACAGTTTTGGCAAGGAATTATCGGAGTGGCGATCGCCCAGTGGCAGAGAAGAGGTAAATATCTTTTGGCTCAATTAGAAAGCGATCGCCCCGCAGGCTGGTTAGGAGTGCATTTACGCATGACAGGTCAACTGCTATGGCTACCACAGGATTCTCCGCTACAAAAACATACTCGTATTCGTTTGTTCTTTCCTAATAATCGAGAATTGCGCTTTGTTGATACTCGCACCTTTGGTAAGGTTTGGTATTGTCCCCCTGAAACTGAAGTTGAATCTGTGATTACAGGCTTACAAAAATTAGGTCCTGAACCTTTTGCCGATGATTTCTCAGTCAAGTATTTTACTCAAAAACTCAATAATCGTCGCCGTCAGATTAAACCGATGCTGTTAGATCAAGCTATTGTGGCAGGAATAGGTAACATCTACGCCGATGAAGCTTTATTTAAAAGTGGAATTTTACCCCATACAGTAGCTGCTGAACTAAAACCAAAGCAAATCAAAAAACTCCATCAAGCCATTATTGACGTGCTGCAAACCTCAATCGACAAAGGTGGTACAACTTTTAGTGACTTTCTCGATCTCCTAGGAGTTAGCGGTAATTATGGTGATGCTGCTTTGGTTTATGGCAGAAAAGACCAACCCTGCAAAGTTTGTCACACTCCCATTGAGAAAATTAAGCTAGGAGGACGATCTTCACATTTTTGTCCTCAGTGCCAAAATTAGATCTCTGATTACATCTTTTTGATCTGATTATCCGACTAATTAAAGCTAACAGCTAATAGCTAATAGCTAACAGCTTTTACTAAAGACTAAAGTTGGGAATAGGTACAATACTGCCTCGATCCAATAGCACGACAGACGATCGCGCTGCTACTAGATAGCGTTTATCATATAGTTTCTTGGCTGTTGCTGGATCGGCAATATCATCGGGTGCAGGTAAGGAAGTATCAACTATACGATGCCAAGAGTTACCCAACTTGAGAGATGGTAATTCAAAGTGTAATGGTTGCCAATAGGCATTAAGTATTACATGCAGTCTTTCACCGCTAGGAGGATGGCAGAGAGAAAAAGCTAAACAGTGAGAATCGTCACTCCAGTCAGGTTGTTTTAAACGCTGTCCATGCCAAATGATGTGAGGTTTGTCGCTAATTTTGTCTACCTGTAAAAACTTTTCTTCGCGGAAGATCTCTAGTCCTTTAGCAAAGCGAATCAATGTTTTGACAAAGCGTAATAAGTCCTGGTGTTGTTCGACCAAATCCCAGTCAAACCAGCTTAATTCGTTATCTTGACAGTAAGCGTTATTGTTTCCCTGCTGTGTATGGCGAATTTCATCTCCCATCAGCAACATCGGTGTTCCCTGGGACATAAATAGTACCGTCAAGAAATTCTTAATTTGCTGCCAACGTAGCTGTTGAATCTCGGAATCTTGAGTAACTCCTTCTGCGCCACAGTTCCAGCTAAAGTTATGATTACTGCCATCACGACTATCTTCTTTATTTGCCTCGTTATGTTTCTCGTTATAAGAAACCAAATCGTTGAGGGTAAAACCATCATGACAGGTCACAAAATTAACACAGCGGTTGATATCGGTATCTTGGCGGAAGTAAATATCAGGACTAGCGAGGATTCTGGCAGCTAGATTCTTGAGCGCACCGCGATCGCTTTTGACAAAACTGCGCACATCATCGCGAAAAGGACCATTCCACTCTGAGAACCAATCTGCCTGATCGACAAACTTACCCACGTCATATAATCCCGCTGCATCCCAAGCTTCAGCAATCAGTTTACTCCCCGCTAAGACAGGATCGGACTCAATAATCGAAAGAATTTTTAAGGCTCCCGCATCTTCAATCGGTTCACCGTAAACGTCTCTAGATAAAACAGACGCTAAATCAAACCGAAAACCATCAACGTGCATCTCCGAAACCCAATAGCGCAGGGAATCGACAATTAATCGAGCAACTACAGGATGATTACCCTTAAAGGTATTGCCACAGCCACTGTAATTTTTATATTCTGAGCGATCGTCTTCCAAAATATAGTAGATCTGATTATCCAACCCTCTAAAAGAAAGAGTTGGGCCATTTTCATTGCCTTCGGCAGTATGATTAAATACCACGTCTAAAATCACTTCGATCCCTGCTTTGTGGAGAGCTTTAACCATGTCGCGGAACTCATCTACAGCCCCCAAAGGATCTCGCTGAGAACTATAGCCTCGGTGGGGGGCAAAAAAGCCGATTGTACTATAGCCCCAGTAGTTTTTTAATCCAGGACGAACATCTTGGGGATCGAACTGATGCACGGGTAATAATTCTACAGCAGTAATGCCTAACTCTTGGAGATAGGGAATCTTTTCAATTAAGCCTGCATAAGTGCCTCTTTTTTCTGGCGTAACACCAGAATTAGGATTACGAGTGAAACCGCCAACATGCATTTCGTAGATCACGCTGGAAGCATAAGGAATTCGTGGATGGCGATCGCGCTCCCAATCGTAGGTACTTGGATCTACTACCACCCCTTTAAGTGCCTGGGCGCAATTATTACCTCGACTTTCAGCGGCCTGGCGATCGTAGAATTCTTCTCCCACAATTGCTTTAGCGTAGGGATCTAGCAGCACTTTGGTTTTATCAAAGCGGTTTCCTTTTTCAGGGGCATACTCGCCATAGACTCGATAAGCATAGATTTGTCCAGCTTTTAATTCGGGAACAAAAACATGCCAATAGTGATAAGTCTGGTGGCGAATGGGATCGAGTGAAATGACGTACGCTGGTTTTGCAGCCTGAGCCGTATTAAATAGTAGTAGATCGATTGCTGACGCATTTTGCGAAAAGATACTGAAATTAACCCCATGGGGATAGACAGTTGCGCCTAAAGGAAAACTCGATCCAGGTAATACCATTAGTTTCCTCACCATATTTTTGATTTAGCTATCAGTCCCTAGCTCTTGACTCCAGAATTTACCATACCATCCTTAATTAGATGTTGCAGTATTCAACTCATACTAAGTTGCTTTCTAAAGAGTAATTTTATTTCGCGCTAAGACGCTAAGACGCAAAGGATTTTAAGTAAGGTGTTACACATTTGATTGCAACTTGGTATCAGCAAAACCATTTAGAGTCATGATTTGATGACTATTTAAGAAATTCCCGGATATAAGAATTAACTAAGGCTGGTTGTTCTTGCTGTACCCAATGACTACAATCAGGAATATATTTAATTTGCCAATCTCTAACATAAGCTTCCGTACCATAGGTTAATTCTTTACCCAAGGCAGT
>JBDKJC010000031.1:0-11471 GCA_039796815.1 Cyanobacteriota bacterium
ACACCAGAGAAAAGGTAGTAGATAGTCTGGCCACCGAATTTATTGTTGTCGTTGATGATGGCAAGCTAGTGGATAAGTTGGGATCGACATTTTTATTGCCTGTAGAAGTAATTCCTATGGCAGTTGCACCCGTAATGCGTAGTTTGGCAGCATTAGGTGGTAAACCAGAGTTAAGAATGGGTGTAAGAAAAGCTGGACCTGTAGTTACAGATCAGGGCAACCTAGTGATTGATGTTAAATTTGACCATATTAAAGATCCTGCGGAAATGGAAAAAACGATTAATAACTTCCCAGGAGTCTTGGAAAATGGTTTATTTGTCGGAGTAGCCGATCTGATTATGGTTGGTGAAGTTAAAGACGGTAAAATCGTAATTCGCGAATTTTAATTATTTCTAGGTGCTGAGGGTTTCTCTATCACCTAACACTCCTGCTGTTGCTCCTATAAAATTTGTTCTTTGCAGTTTAGCATTGGTAAAATTGGTACTTCTAATATCTGCGCCACTGAAATTAAACCCTTGTGGAGCTTTTTTCTTAAGTTATGAAAAATAAAAAATACGTTTATTGGCAAGATGAAGAAATGTGGCTTGGTTATCTCGAAGAATTTTCGGATTATTGGACTCAAGCAGAAACCGAAGAAGAACTAAAAGAAAACTTAGTCGATCTATACAAAGAATTAACAAGTGGAGCAATTCCCAATTTTAGAAGAGTAGCAGAACTTGAGGTATCGTGAAAAGACGAGACTTAATCAAAGATCTGGAAAATATGGGATGTGTATTTATTCGTCATGGAGGCAAACACGACTGGTATCAGAATCCAAAAACCAAAGTATCTCAACCTATTCCAAGACATAGAGAAATCAAAGAGCAGCTTGCCAAACATATTATCAAAATGCTTAGTAACAACGATTAGTATTGCTTTATTTATTGACAGGAGAATAAGTATTTTGCAGAGAGCTATCACCATAATTGCTATTACTTTCGCGATTATTTTATCAACCCCGATCAATTCTCCAGTCCTTGCAGATAGCACGAATGATTTTACTCAGGGAGCAAAAGTATTTGAGGCTAACTGTGCTGGCTGTCATATAAATGGGGGAAATATTGTACGTCGTGGTAAAAACTTAAAGTCTAAAGCACTTCATAAATATAAAGTAGATAACGAGGAAGCGATCGCTAATATTGTGACCAATGGTAAAGGTATCATGTCAGCCTACGGCGATAAACTTAGTCAGCAAGAAATAGCAGATGTCAGTGCTTATGTTTTGCATCAAGCAGCAACGAATTGGAAATAAATGAAATTAAATAAAATTAAATTAGCCAAAAGCATGACGACAATCATTTAAAAGACTATTTAATTGTTGTTTAACTCGAAGAGGATTTTGTAATCTAAAGCAGGCAGCAATTATTGCTTCTTGAGGATTTCGTTGATTTTGTTTTACGGCAGACATGGCTTCTTGATTGGAATATCCATACTGACTAACTAACCAACTAGCTAAAACTATTCCAGTCCTGCCAACTCCACCAGAACAGTGAACTACAGTTTTTTGCTTATTTTGCGCTGCGAAAATTAAGAAAGGAATAATGCGATCGATTAGGGTTGCAGAGGAAGGAATTTGAAAATCTGCAAGTGGCTGCCATAATACTTCTTCTTGTCCGAATTCTTGACCATAAACGGCTAATAAATCTACCTTATAGCGCACTAAGCTCTTTTTCTCCAGTAAACAACAAATTTTTTCAATTTTCTCTGCTTGCATGAACTCAATCCACTGCTTTATAGAAGTTTCTGAGTAGTTGGGTCGAGCAGCACCAAATACTATCGATTCACAGCGATTAGCAGGGGCAAATTTATACATAGAATATATACAGTAGTCTGGTCAATAATATAATTATCTTAGAGACAAGTAATTCTTAAAATCTCATCATATAAAACGTGATTTACCAAGCACAAAATGCCCATATAGTTACAGATCTTACAGGTATTTTAGAGAAAGCTGAATTAGGCAAAGATATTTCCCTAGAAGAAGGAATTAGTCTCATTCAACAACAAGATTCCGAAGTACGATTAGCGATCGCCAAAACCGCAGATCGTCTTCGTCAACAGCAGGTGGGTGATACCGTAACTTACGTAATTAACCGCAATATTAATTTTACTAATATTTGTGAGCAACACTGTAGTTTTTGTGCTTTTCGTCGTGATGCCGAGGAAGCAGGCTCTTTTTGGCTTAATAATGCTCAAATAATCGCTAAAGCAACTGAAGCCGTAGCAATTGGGGCAACGGAAATTTGTATGCAGGGTGGTTTAAATCCACAAGCAAAGCTCAATGGCGCGTCTTTGCCTTTTTATCTTGATTTAGTTAAAGAAATTAAAGGAAACTTTCCCCAACTCCATCTCCATGCTTTTTCCCCCCAAGAAATCCAGTTTATAGCCCGAGAAGATGGTCTGAGCTACGAACAAGTTCTATTGGCTCTTAAAGAAGCTGGATTAGGCTCAATGCCAGGGACAGCAGCGGAAATATTAGACGATCGCGTGCGCAAGATTATTTGTCCTGAAAAAATTAATAGCGCCACCTGGTTAGAAATCGTGAGCTTGGCTCATCGCTTGGGCATATTTACCACTAGTACTATGTTATCGGGACATATTGAAACTCATCAGGAGCAGATAGAACATTTAGACAAATTGCGATCGCTGCAACAAACTGCCGTAGCCAATCATTATCCAGCTAAAATTACCGAGTTTATTATTTTACCTTTCGTCGGACAAGAAGCACCTGCACCAATTCGTCAACGTGTCGGCAGAGATCAACCTAATCTCGCCGATGTATTGCATTTGACAGCAGTTGCGCGTATTTTTCTGGGAAACTGGATAGCCAATCACCAACCAAGTTGGGTCAAAATTGGCTTATCTGGGGCAAAACAAGCCTTAAATTGTGGTTGTAACGATCTTGGAGGAACTTTGATGGAAGAACATATTACCTCGATGGCGGGAGCGCAGGGAGGAACTAACATGAGCGTGGCGACATTACGTCAGGCGATCGCCAATTTACATCGTCCCGCTCGACAAAGAAGCACTGATTATAAATATTTATAAAATTTATAAAAAAGAGATAAAAATTAGCTGCATATAGATAAACTTTTGGCAAGCTAAGTCTTTTTACTTAGTTAAAGATCGCAAATCAGGCACGGTTAGTTTAAGATTGTTCTGGAAATAATTTAAAGTTAAATCTACAAATGAGAATATTAGTAACTGGCGGTGCGGGTTTCATTGGCTCCCATCTCATAGATCGCTTAATGAAGCAAGGTCATGACGTAATCTGTTTAGACAACTTTTTTACAGGTCACAAGCGCAATATTCGCCATTGGCTCGATAATCCCTATTTTGAATTAATTCGTCACGATATTACAGAACCAATTCGTTTAGAAGTCGATCAAATTTATCATCTTGCTTGCCCAGCATCCCCCGTTCACTATCAATATAATCCTGTAAAAACCATCAAGACTAACGTGATGGGTACTTTGAATATGTTGGGATTAGCCAAACGAGTCAACGCTAGATTCTTGCTGGCTTCCACTTCCGAAGTCTACGGAGATCCTGATGTCCATCCTCAACCCGAGGAATATCGTGGTAATGTAAACTGCATTGGTATTCGTAGCTGTTATGACGAAGGAAAAAGGGTCGCTGAAACCCTAGCTTTCGACTATCACCGCCAAAATAATGTTGACATTCGAGTCATGCGTATTTTTAATACCTACGGACCAAGAATGTTTGAGAATGATGGTCGCGTTGTGAGCAACTTTATTGTTCAAGCTCTCCAAGGCACACCATTGACTGTTTACGGTGATGGTTCTCAGACTCGTAGCTTCTGCTATGTAGCCGATCTAGTCGAAGGAATGATGCGCTTGATGAATGGCGAACATCTGGGTCCAATTAACATCGGTAATCCAGGAGAATATACGATTCAACAGCTTGCTGAGACTATTCAGAAAATGATTAATCCTGATGCGCAGTTATCCTATAAGCCACTTCCTCAAGACGATCCTAAACAAAGACAGCCTGATATTACCAAAGCTAAAAATTTATTAGGTTGGGAACCCACAATTAATCTTGAAGAGGGTCTCAAAATGACTATTGAAGATTTTCGTTCTCGTATGGAAGCAGAAAAGTCGTAGTCTAAGAAAGATAATTTTTCGCTTTTTTCTTGATGTGTCTCGGGAAGTTTAAATCTAAAACAAAAAAAATATAAGAGGTTAAATAGTTTTATGCGTGTTTGCGTCATTGGTACTGGATATGTTGGTTTGGTTACAGGTGTTTGCTTGTCTCATATCGGACACGATGTGATTTGTGTTGATAATAACGAAGAAAAAGTTAAGCTAATGCAGTCTGGGCAGTCTCCTATTTATGAGCCTGGTTTATCTGAACTAATGAAGTCTTCTGCTGAATCGGGTAAATTAACTTTTACTACTGATTTATCCAAAGGCGTAGCTCACGGAGAAATTTTGTATATTGCAGTCGGAACTCCTCCCTTACCTACAGGCGAAAGTGATACGCGTTACGTTGAAGCGGTAGCTCGCGGGATTGGAACTCACTTAAAGGATGAATATAAAGTAATTGTCAATAAATCCACTGTACCCATTGGTTCTGGTGATTGGGTGAGAATGATTGTCCTAGATGGTCACAAAGAGTCTGGTAGTACTGTGGAAACTAGTTTTGATGTCATTAGTAATCCTGAGTTTTTGCGTGAAGGTTCGGCAGTATATGACACCTTTAATCCCGATCGCATTGTTTTAGGTGGTAATAGCGACAAAGCTATTTCTATGATGCAGGATTTATACCAGCCTTTGGTCAATAGAAAATTTGCCGAAGACCAATCTTTGCCTGAAGTACCAGTCGTCGTCACAGATTTAAGTTCAGCAGAGATGATCAAATATGCTGCTAACTCTTTTCTGGCAACTAAAATTAGCTTTATCAACGAAGTAGCTAATATTTGCGATCGCGTAGGTGCTGATGTAACTCAAGTAGCTAGAGGAATTGGTCTAGATTCACGGATTGGTGGCAAGTTTCTTAGTGCTGGTCTTGGCTGGGGTGGATCTTGTTTCCCCAAAGATGTCTCGGCGTTGGTACACACTGCCAATGATTACAATTACGAATCTGAGTTACTAAAAGCTGCCATTAACGTTAACCAGCGTCAGCGTTTATTGGTTCTAGAAAAATTACAAAATGAGCTGAAAATTCTTAAAGGTAAGACTATTGGTCTATTGGGCTTGACCTTTAAACCTGATACTGATGATATGAGAGATGCTCCTGCCCTAGACTTAATTGAACAACTCAATCGTTTAGGTGCCAGAGTCAAAGCATACGATCCCATTGTTTCTCAATCTGGTTTGAGTCATGGTCTTTCTAATGTAATTATTGAAACTAACGCTGAAATGTTAGCAGATAGCTGTGATGCTCTAGTTTTAGTGACTGATTGGAAAGAGTTCCTCAAGCTAGATTTGCCGAAAGTTGCTAAGTTAATGAACCATTCTTTAATCATTGACGGGCGTAATTTCTTAGACCGTGAAGCAGTTCAGGCGGCTGGTATTCGCTATATTGGCATGGGTCGTTAATAAAAAAAGTTAAAAGTCAAAAGTCACATTGTCCTGCTTGACAGGAAAAGTCAAAAGTTTATAGCTAGCTGATTTCAAGTTGGGAGAATATCCTAACTTGAATGCCTAGTGTTATAGCTGAACAGTGCAAAGTAGGTTTTTTCTACTTTGCTTTTTTTTTACGCTTTATTTAAGAAAGTTCATACCATGGATTGGCTGAGATTTAGGCATCAAGTTATGTCTGAGTAGTTTTTTCAGTCTCGGAGGGGCATTCTCGATCGCTTCTGGTTGATAATCAAATAAATTATTCTCTAGAGGATGAATATATTGGGGTGTATAGTTTCCTAGCAAAGATACTCTAGGGCGATCGCTATTATTATCGGAAGTATCATGCCAACATAATCCATGGGAGATAATTGCCGATCCTGCTTTGCCTGTCATTCTCTTAGCAATCCTTTTAAACTGCCACTTATTGGGCTGAGTAGCTAAATTCTGAGTTCCCGCAGCGAAGAAAGGCGCACCATTGTTAGCCGTAAAATCTTCCATCAGCCAAATCACCTGAAGTTCTAACACAGGATATTTAGGGAAAGGTGCGGGCATTGCCCAATAGGGATAATCGACATGGATACCCATGCTTTTTGCCCCTGGGTGCAGAATATGAGCGGAGAAACCACCTAAAATGGCATCTTCACCAATAATTGCGTCAACAATTGAGAGTAAAGACTCATTTTGTGCCATCTGCGCAAAGATATCTGCCTTATAGATCAAGCCATAAAGACGCTCTTTTTTTTCCTGGACAATTAATTTGTCTTCTTCTCTTTCTTGTTCGGCTAATTCCAGAATTATTTGTCTGGCTGCTGCTGCTTCTTTGGGAGTGATCAAATCGGGCAGCATGACATAACCTTGACCATCAGTAATTTCATCCGTCATAGCAGCAATCTCTGTTGACACTATATCTTTTGACGATGAATTGAATGAAGGGGCGAGAAAATTTTGTAGTTGTTGAATCATGATAATCTTTGTGTAGAGGGTTTGTAGCTTAGTAAATGTTAATTAATTAGTTGAATGAAGAGACAAGATTTTTAGTGTTCCATGTCTGCAATAGATTTAGGTACATCGGAAGTTAGAACTTCATGTCCATTGGTCGTTACTAGTAAATCATCTTCAATCCGAATGCCAATTCCTTTCCAGCGATCGGGAATTTCTGGTTGCCCTTCAGCAGGTTTAATATTGGGGGAAATATAAATTCCTGGTTCTACTGTCACAATGTGTCCAGGGGTTAAATTCTGCCAAGTTTCAGCATCATGCTTATAAACCCCTGCATCATGGACATCTAAACCAAGCCAATGTCCTGTACGGTGCATATAGAAAGGTTTATATTTCTCTTCTTTGATGATTTCTTCTAAATCACCCTGAAGTAATCCCAAATCTAATAAACCTTGAACAATTACACAGACAGCCATGTCGTGAAACTCGTTATAAGGCTTGCCTGGCTGTACTTCCTCGATCGCTTTGAGCTGCGCTTCTAAGACAATTTCATACAAAGCTTTTTGCTCTGGGGTAAATTTGCCACCCACAGGAAAAGTACGGGTGATATCGCCATTATAGTAACCGTAGGAGCAACCAGCATCAACTAACAATAGCTCGTTGTCCTGCATCTGGCGCTTGTTTTCAATATAGTGCAGCACACAAGCATTAGCCCCTGATGCCACGATGGATGGGTAAGCAATCCCAACTGCCCCTTCTTTACGAAAAACATGCTCAATTTCTGCCTGAACTTGATATTCATAAACTCCAGGTTGAGCAAATTCACGAGCGCGATTATGTGCCATTGCCGAGATCTGAGCTGCCTGGCGCATCAGGGCAATTTCTCCTGGGCTTTTGACCAACCGCATCGCAAAAGTTAACGGACGAGTATCTTCTAATGCCAAAGGTACTGTACCTAGTTTTTGATAACCCTGCATTAGTTTTTGCCAATGAGCAATAATTGTCTGGTTAAACTTTTCGTCTTTGCCCAAATGATAGTAAATGCGATCGCTATTCACTAAATACTGTGGTAGCTTTTCATTTAACTCAGCAATGGGATAAGCTTCATCTGCACCATAAATTTCTTTGGCTGCTTCTATTCCACAGCGATAACCCGTCCAAGTTTCTTGCTCTGGATCTTTGGGTTGCACAAACAAAACATACTGATGTTCTTCGTGATGAGGTGCAAATACTGCCACTGCTTCAGGTTCATTAAAGCCTGTTAAATAGTAAAAACTGCTTTCCTGACGGTAAGTATATTCAACATCATTGTGCATTGTTGCCAGAGGCGCACTACGAAAAATCGCTGTTCCTCCGCCAATTTTGGACATTAACTCCCTTTGACGTTGACGGTACTCTTGCTGCTCAATCCCCATGCTACTTTATTTCTTTAACATTTTTTAATGTTTGCCTATAGTTTATTATGCATTAAAAATGATTTATGAGGAGAAGAGGAATTCATTAGAGCAAAATATAGTCGCGAAAAAGATCCTAGATAAATTGATAAGTAATCATATTTATCGAGTAACGAAATCAAATGCTATTAAATTTTATTTTTGAATTATTATTGAAACATTATGAAAGCAATGTTTTTCCCTTGGTTGTTTGTCGGCTTCCTGTTTATTGGTATAAGTATCCCTCTCGTTCTAGAAAAAGTTCCACCCAATAGGTGGTATGGACTCCGAGTTGCTAAAACTTTATCAAGTGAAATAATTTGGTATCAGGCAAATCAAGTAGCAGGTTACGATCTAATGTGGGCAGGAATTGCGATCGCTATAACCACTTTAATAACTGCACTGTTTTTTGAGCGACTTGGTTCGGCTATTTTCTATACAATTAATTTTGCTGTATTTATCTCTGTCTTAATAGTAGCGGTAGTTCATAGCTTTTGGCATCTGAATCGACTTTAAAGCATTTCAAGTTAACTGACTGGCGAAAAACCGATCTCCTAATTGCCACTTGCTAAACTCGTTTCTACTTGTTCGATTAATGTTTGCCAGACCCCTGTAGGTTGCCAAATTTGATTCATGGGATAGCTGGCTTGTGATTCTGGTAAGTGTAAAATGTATTTCTGCCAAAAGTAGATAAAGCAAGATACACGCATATTTTTGGCACAGTGTACCCAAACTTTTTGACCGTCAAAGGACTGCATAATCTTAAAAAAAGTTTCTACATCTTTTAACTTAGGGTTATCCCAAACTACGGGAATCTGCACGTAAACTATTTCTAAATCGGTAACGATTATTCCTTCGTTGGCTAAAGCATTGGTTGAACGAGAGGTGGCTAAATTAATTATGGCTTGATATCCAGCTTCGGCAATGGAGGCAAATTCCTCGGGAGTCGGTTGTCCTGAAGTCGCTAAGCGATCGCTAATTTGATAATAGTCTCGAATAGTCTCAATCACTGCTCAATCCTCAAAGTA
Source organism: Cyanobacteriota bacterium (assembly GCA_039796815.1). Taxonomy (GTDB): domain Bacteria; phylum Cyanobacteriota; class Cyanobacteriia; order Cyanobacteriales; family Xenococcaceae; genus Waterburya. The sequence continues at coordinate 9,031 of JBDKJC010000031.1, forward strand.
CGATACGATAAAACTTGCAAATAGCAATAACAGACTAGTTCTATACATAACATATACGAGGAGATATCAGCTTGAATACTCAGTCACCTAATAGTTGGCAGCCATTACTAGGTGGTATTGTCGCAGCCCTAGTGGTTTTAATTGCTTTTAATTCATTTGTGATTCTTAATCCTGGTCAAGCTGGGGTTTTGAGCATTTTAGGTAAGGCACAGGACGGTGTATTATTGGAAGGGATTCATCTTCGTCCCCCTTTGGTTTCTAACGTCGATATTTACGATCTGACGGTACAAAAATTTGAAGTACCCGCCGAAAGTTCTACCAAAGATTTACAAGATCTCAAAGCTAGCTTTGCCATTAACTTTCGCTTAGACCCCTTGCAGGTAGTCGAAATTCGTCGTAAACAAGGAACATTGCAAAATATTGTGTCTAAAATTATCGCCCCGCAAACTCAAGAATCTTTTAAGATTGCTGCTGCTAGGAGAACTGTGGAAGAAGCAATTACTAAACGAGATGAATTAAAAGAAGACTTCGATAATGCCTTGAGCGATCGCCTGGATAAATACGGTATTTTGATCTTAGATACAAGCGTAGTAGATCTGAGTTTCTCCCCTGAATTTGCTCGAGCAGTGGAAGAAAAGCAAATTGCCGAACAGAAATCTCAAAGAGCCGTATACGTAGCAAGAGAAGCCGAACAAGAGGCACAGGCAGATATTAACCGCGCTAAGGGTAAGGCCGAAGCTCAAAGGTTGTTAGCCGAGACTCTGAGAGCGCAGGGCGGGCAATTAGTATTACAAAAAGAAGCGATCGAAGCTTGGCGAGAAGGTGGCGCACAGATGCCTAAAGTTTTGGTTACCAGTGGTGAATCCAAAGGAGGTGTTCCTTTCTTGTTTAATTTAGGGGATGTTCAGTAAAATAAGCTTGTTAGGTTGAGGCAAAAAAACTCAACCTGCAACTACAATTGCTTCACTTATTTAAACTATAAAAGCTGTTTAAATTCTTCAACAGTAAGACCTGCATCTTTGATATTTTCTAAAGCCTCTGCTTCTGTCTAACCTTGTGACCAACAACCAGGTAAGCCAGGACACCAAACAGCATATCCTTCTTCACTTTTCTCAAATCTTACTTTGTAGCGCATAAAATTAAAATTTTATTGTTTAAACTTTTATACAATGTTACTAAATAATTTACGATAAAGAATTAATTTATGAGTCTTGTTTTAGAGCATGAGATACCACCTCTGCACGAAGATAACAGTGGTACAATTCGAGTGGGAAATTCCCGAGTTTTACTGGAGATGGTGATTCGAGCGTTTCAAGATGGTGCGTCTCCTGAGTCTATTGTTCATCGTTACTCAACCCTTTCTTTATCTGACGTTTACAGCACAATTGGTTATTATCTTCGACATCAAGATACTGTAAATGCGTACTTGAGTCAAAGAGAGCAGTTAGCTGAATCTGTACAGCAGCGGTTATCAAGCATTCAACCCGATCTAAGTCTCATTCGTTCTCGTTTATTATCTCAACAAAATTCATAGCAAGAGTTATGCTGAGATTGTTGAGTGATGAAAATTTTAATGGCGACATAATTCGTGGACTATTTTTACGTCAGCCAAATATTGATTTAATTCGAGTTCAAGATGTGGGTTTACAAGAAGAAGATGATCCAAAAATTTTAACTTGGGCAGCTAATAATGAGCGTATTCTTCTTACTCACGATCGCGCAACTATGCCTGATTTTGCTTATGAACGCTTGGTTATGGGAAAACCAATGACAGGCTTATTTGTGGTTAATGATCGAATGATTATTCGACAAGCGATTGATGAGTTGTTATTACTGATAAATTGTACTGAGCAAAGAGAATGGAAGGGAATTGTATTGTATCTACCCTTATGATTTGTTTTTAGTAAATTACTGCGATCGCTCTATTAAAAAATTCTTTAACCTAACCTACAACTTTCCTGTATTTATTCAGGTGATTCTGCACCGATAACTTTTTCTCCTCGTTTTTCTTTGGCTGCTAATTCTAAATTCAACTCTAAAAGTTTTGCCAATATATCATCATTAGGTTTAAAGTTATAAGCCTGCATGACTAATTTGTCTAGTTCTTTATGTAGCTGATAAAGTTTACTGGCTGGTTCATGAAAGTAGGCGTTATAAAGTTGTGTAATTCCCCATTGTTTTTTTTCCATTTGTTGGGTTCGATATTCGTGGAGTTCGATAGTTTTATCACGGATTTGTTGCACAATTTTTCCCGTGGGGGCGGTTCGCGAACCGCCCTTACCCGAACCGCCCCTACAGGGATTTTGTGGGAAAGGAAAGGTTTCAAAACAAGTTGTATTCGTATATCGCAGCAGTTCTCATTTTAAAAGGAAAAGAGAAAGTGTTCTCTTGTACAGATAGAGAACAAAGAAGAGAAAAGAATTTATGAAGTACGATTAGAG
>JBDKJC010000032.1:0-11457 GCA_039796815.1 Cyanobacteriota bacterium
CGCACCCCAAAATTCCCTGCTGAGAAATCCTGAGCTACTTTGTGAAGACTCTCAATCGGTTCGGCGATCGCCCTTCCTAAAATCCGACTGAGATAAATAATAAAAATTAAAATAATTAAAGATAAAAGCGATTGAGCTAGCAAACTACTTTTAAGAATGCTATTGAGCGACTGCATCGCAGTACCGTGTACCAAAACTCCTAGAGGATTACCGTTGCGATCGCTAATAGTTTGAGCTGCTAGAACGTACTTATGTCCCTCAATCGTAGTTGCTTGATGAACTACTTTTCCCCGATCGTTAACTGCCTGCTCTAAAATTTGATTATCTGGTAAAGCCAGATTAGTGCTGGCTGCTCCCGCAATTTTGGTCGAAGATGATGCCAGAACCAATGTACCATCGGCTTGTAGTAAGTAAACAGCACTGTAATCTTGTTCTTCGGTAATAGCAGTTAAGGTTTTGCCTAAAGCTTCTAAATTACTTTTAAGTTGAGTCTCCGATAAGAGGATGACTTTACTTTTAATATTTAGCCTGGATTCAGTTTGCTCAATTAAGTGTTGCTTAAGAGTTCCTTGAAGAATTAATCCTCCTACCCCCAAAACCAAAACCAGTCCGCCACAACTAAACCAAGGAATTAAATTAATTTTTCGATTGAGAGGTAGATTGTATATTCCCCCTAACCAAGATGCTCTTGGGAAGTGAGAATCCATAGTCTGAGATGGTTCTTTTGGCTCGGGTGACTGAGGTAGATTATTCATAGAAACTAAGATAGATAGTAAGTTTATTAGCGCTAGTTAGACACTTTGATTAAAAATTATCGATCAATCGGGCGATCTGGGCATAGCAGAGGCGATCGCCTGTCCATCAAGAGCTAAAATCATTTCTCCTGAAGATTGCGGCCAATATCCTTGTAAAAAGCGATTTAAACGGGAATCGTTCTGTGAATCGAACGCAGCTTGAATTTCAGCAGGATCGCAGGTTTCCAAATCATCTACCCTAGCTACAACTAAGCCCAAGTGAATCTGATTATCGTTATTTCCCTCTCGCTCAGGAGACAAGACAATTGCCGTATATAGAAGACGATCGTGCTGCTGTTGATACCAAGAATTTAAGCCTAGTAGTTGTCCGAGATCCAGCATCCATAAAATATCTCCTCGCCAGTTGTAAACTCCCATCACCCAAGCAGGCATTTGAGGAATGGGCATAATTTGCGCTAACTGGATTTTGAGAACCTCCGTAATCTGCTTAATCGGCAGCATGGCTTTAGTCTCTGGATAAAGTTGAAACTTGAGATATTTTAAGGCGTTGGCACTGATACTCTGCATCTTGCTATTCGATGAGCTGGAAGGGTTTCGGAGATTAGACACAGTTGAAATACACCTTTAATATTATTGATTGTTAAAAATTAGAAATATTTTTGAATTACTTTAACTAGTTAATTCCTGGACTTTAGCGATCAATTCCTCTCGATCGATCGGCTTGAGAATATAGGCATTCGCTCCTTGCTTCATGCCCCAAAACTTATCTATTTCTGTCCCCTTAGTTGAACAAAGAATAATCGGAATTTTACTAGTTTGATCCGAACTTTTTAACTCACGACAAATTTCAAAACCACTACGTCCTGGCAAAACTACATCTAATACAATTAGATCGGGAGAATCTTGCTGAATTTTTGCTAATGCTTCTTCTCCGCTAAGAGCAACAGAGACATTAATGCCAACTTCTTGCAAACAGCCAGTAATAATAGCTCGTTCGGTAGCAGAATCATCAACAACCAGAGTGTACCCCATAACAAATGTCACCTCAATTTATGATTGCTCGCAATTGCGCGTAAACTGAAATTTATTCAGTAATTTATTTTTTGTGCTGCAATACATACTTTTCAATTGTGCTTAACACCTGTTCAGATTTAGCTGGCTTACCCAGAAAATCAGTTGCACCGACTATTTTGGCGCGCACCCGATCTACAATGCCGTCGTTACCTGTGAGAATAACAATCGGTGTCTGCTTGAAGAAAGAAAGCTTACGTAATTGGGAACAAATTTCATAGCCGTTAGTATTGGGCATCACCAAATCTAAAAAGATTAAATCTGGTTTGCGGCTCAGTAAAACAGCGATCGCTCTTAAACCGTCTGTTTCACTGATAAAGTTATATCCCGCAGCACTAATCATAGTTTCCATCGTCTGACAAATACTTGGGCTATCGTCTACACAGGCGATGGTTAACCGACGAGAAGCTGGGGTTTTAAACAGTTTTTGAGCTAAAGGAGTCGATACAGGAGGAGCAAGATCGTCGACTGCTACCAGCTGCACCAAACCCATCTGTACATAAGGCAAAAGAGAACGTGTCACGGTGACAACATCTCGCTTCATGCGCACGCTCAAATCTCTTAAAGTTTGTTTTCCGTCTAAAAGTTGACTGAGGTTTTGATAAACCTGGGGAGAAGTCTTGGCTTTAAGAGCTTCGGGATGATAAATAGCGGGGGCTAGATCGGGAGAGCGATCGGCAACTTTGGCATCCCGCCAGGCTGAGTAGAGCTTATTCGACTCAATAATCATCTGTTCGGCATCAATTAAGATTAGCCGAGTGGTTAGCAGATTATCTGTGACTAACTCACAATGCACATCTATTGCTTGGGTAATATCAAACAGCACCTCGATCACCGTAGCTCGAATAACTTTAGTCGCCTGTTCACGACTAATTTTGTTTTGGTCGATCCAAGCCGATAACAACTGATATTCCCAAGAAATTCGTGATTCTTCTTGAGAAATGTTAACTAGAGATAACTGTAATTCCTCGATATTAGCCAGTCTTTCAGGACAATAAGCAACAAAGTGTCTGCGCCACCGCCTCACGGGGTGGACTCCGCCAGTAGCATAGACAATACGACCCAGATAAAGATACATTATCCAAGTATGGTCTTGCTGATCGCAGATAATTAGCTGACCGCTAAATCGAGATTCCCTAAGAGATTCAAAGAATTTAATTTGTCGACTAGCTGTAAAGTGTTGAATATGAGTCCGAGCATGACTAGTTCCGTTTTTGGCAGTCGTCATTACAAACTTCCTCTTGATAAAAATGAGCGCAATTTGAAATCAGACTGAGACTTAAGTAATAAGACGCAAACTATATTTTTGATAGTTTTTTGAGCCGATTGGTAAGCAAAAAATAGTATTGCGATTTATGACCATTTTGAACAGTCCTTTGGCTAATAGTTCCCGAAAAACAGATAATATTATCAGCTCGATCGATTTTTGTTACAGCTAATTTGTTACAGCTAAATTGTTAGATTAAATCAATAGCCAGTAACTATCACCTATTTGGCAATGTTCTCTCCTAAAATGAATCCAGATTCATCTCAAATTAATAAAGAGCGGTTACACAATTTGATGCAGCAGGCAGGTATCGCCGATCTTCATGAGCTTAGTCAGGTGGCGAAGGTGGCTCGACTACAGTTAATCAGAATTCAACAGGGTTTAATTCTCAATCTTTCCTTGGGCGCGATCGCTCGGATTGCTCAAGCCTTAAATGTCTCAGTAGATAGTTTACTCCAAACTTTTGTCGCACAACCTCAAGTTAGCAGCGATCGGACTGAAAGGTCTTCTCAGGAAGGTGATGCTCTAATAGCCTGTCGGCAAGAATATCAAAAATTACAGCAAGAAATGACCCAGTTGCAGCAAACTTTACTGGTAGAGTTTCAACAAGCTAGTTTAGAAACCATTGAATCTTGGTTATTGCAATGGCCCACCGCAGCTACTGCCGTGCGTCAAAATCCTCAACTGCCAGCAAGCAAGTTAATCTCTTTAGTAGAACCCGTAGAACAATTAGTCAAGCACTGGAATGTATCAACTATTGCCACTGTTGGTGAAGAGTTAGCTTACGATCCGCAAAACCATCAGTTAATGAAGGGTGTGGCTCAAGCAGGAGAATTGGTCAAGGTACGTTATGTAGGCTATAAACAAGGAGATAAATTACTGCATAAAGCAAAGGTCAGTCCTGTTTGATGATTATACGTTTAGTGTGAATTACCATTGATATCTAAGAGGATGTCTGAAAAGTTATAAAATTCGTAAAGTCTGCTTGACATCGGTTTCACCCAAAGTAGTCATCATTCATCATTGTTTCAAGCTCAACAAAGCTATTTAATGGGATCTCAAATTCTACTCGCCAAGACTTTACAGTGTCTTGAAATATACTTGGATATATTTCCTGCATATATTTTTTAAAGCTGGGATTTCGCTTTAACAACCGAGCAATTCTGCTACGAAAATTAATCGCTTCTACTTTCCAGTGCCGATAATTTCGCTCTTTCTCGGACTCCCAGTATTTCAGCTTGAGCAGATGTTCGATCAATCGTTCAAGGTAACTCTCAAGCGATCGCGTCAAGGAGAAACTTAGTTAAAAAGAATATCGGCGATGGCTTTTTATCGAATTCTCAGTAGCATGAGTCAAGTCCCTATTCCTGCTAATAGGCGATCGCCAAATGTCCAACTTTAAAAACAGCCTGGTTCTGTTAACTATTTTCTGTCTAATTATCACAGGAATTGGTGTCTTAGTTATTTATTGGTGGGGTAATTACTGAATTATTTCAGGGCAATATTTTGCCGTTGATGCTTGCTTTTGCTTTAACGGGAATTTTAGTTGCTGGTGCAACCTTGTATCGGCGTCATCGCCAACGATTGTGATGGGAATCTTAAACCCTTTCAGCTTAAAGCTTTTTGATAAACTAAAAATAACTTAGCTTAAGGGAAATAGCTCCCATGACTGCAATTACGATTAACTTTAACTCAATTATCGAGATTAGTGATGAACAGTTTTACCAACTCTGTACACAGAATCCTGAAATTCAATTTGAACGCAACTGTGAGGGGGAAATTCTGATTATGCCTCCTACTGGTGGTGAGACAGGGAAACGGAATACTAACCTAATCGTTCAATTGGCTATTTGGAATCAACAGGCCAAGTTAGGAGAAGTTTTTGATTCTTCTACTGGCTATAAGCTACCGAATGGAGCAAATCGCTCTCCTGATGTTTCTTGGATTCAACAAGAGCGTTGGGATAGTTTGACTTTAGAACAAAAAGAAAAATTTATTCCCCTTGCGCCAGATTTTGTTTTAGAATTGATGTCGCCTACGGATTATTTAGTTAATACTCAAGCAAAGATGAAAGAGTATCTTGATAATGAGGTTAAGTTAGGCTGGCTAATTAATCCTCAAGCTAAACAAGTAGAAATTTACCGCTTAGGACAAGAAGCTAAATTGCTAAATTCTCCTCAATTAATCTCTGGCGAAGATATTTTACCTGGCTTTGTTTTAGATTTAACTGGTATTTTTTAAGGCAAAAACTTATAATGCTTGACCAATTTTGGGTTCATTACCAGCCATTAAACGTTGAATATTGGTTTTATGGCGTAGAATCACATATAGTCCTGCTATGGCAGCAAAGATTGAAAAAGCAATAGGCTGATGGAACACTAACATTAAAATATTAACGGCGATCGCACCACCAATGGAACTGAGGGAAACAATGCGAGAAATGCCTAAAATAATGCCAAAACTAGCTAAAGTTCCTAGTGCCACCACAGGATTCATTACCAGCAAAACCCCTAGAGTTGTCGCCACAGATTTACCGCCAGTGAAATTGAGCCAGATAGACTTGCTATGACCAATAATCGCACCTAATGCAGCCCCCGTAATGAGCCAAGAGTGCCAGCCACCAGGTAGTTGAGCGGGAAAATAAGCGTAAACCAAATTGACCAAAACTAATGCTAAAGAGCCTTTGAGTAAATCAATTGCCAAGACAAAGATTGCAGCAGGTTTACCTAGAGTACGCAGAACATTAGTTGCTCCCGTAGAGCCTGAGCCATGTTCACGAATATCAATTCCTTGAGTATAGCGACCTACCATATAGCCTGTGGGAATCGATCCCAATAGATAAGCAGCCAAAATTAGTAGGGTGCTAAGAACAAAACTAAAAATCATAATTGAATTGATTAACAGATTAAACAGATTAAATAGATTAAATATTTAGCACCAGTTTAACGGCTTTTTGTCCTCAAAAAATCTTGAAGGCAACTTTAATAACATTTAATACAAATAGTTGGCAGATCTTGATTTATTGGTTGAGGCAAAGGCTAACCAAATAGGGAACTTCAGTACAGATAAGTTTAACTGTTCTTCGGTTTCATCGATAATAATTATTGGTAATAATTTATCGGCAAGTAGACGTTCAGCACGCTGCACTAAAATCTCGGGAGAATCAAACATGACAACACCGCGATTAGCGCCAAAATCTCGACGAGATATGCCGAGACAATCTTCTAATCCTTTACGCCATTCCCCTAGGTTTTCTGGAGTATCAGTGAGGATTAAAACTTGAGTGCGATCGCGATATAAATCGTGCAAAATCGCAATTGTGGCTGAAGCAACCAAAATATTTTGTAAACGGCTACCTGTGCTATCTATAGCACCCCTACCTCCTTGAGAGAAAAACCATTCTTGAACTTTTCTTGCCTGACTTTGGTCGAAGGTGCGACGTAACTGCCAAGGAGAACCATAATAATCTGGACTGTTGCAGTATTTATCTAATAGCTGTCGAATACGTCTACTTTGATCGGCAAAAGTTGGTTCAGAAAATTGTGCCTGAGCCTTACCCTCATTGACTCCTCTGGCAGATTCGTTGTTGCGGAGATTTCTGTCTCGGTTTAGATTTCTGTTTCTCTCTCTGCTTCTATTTCCAACTTCTCGGCGGGGATCTTCTGGATTTTTAATTCGTTCTCGGTTTCTGGGTACAGAATCTTCTGTCCGCGCTAATTCTAGTTTTTCCGCTGCGGTAGCTAAATCTTGGAGACTACCAACTAAATATTCTTTAAAGCCTTGAACTCTAATAGCTAGTTCTTTAGATGAGCCTGCGAAGTTACTTCGCATTTCTTGGTTGATTCTTTCTTTACGGCGTTCTAATTTCTCAATTTCAATTCTTAAGGCTGTTTTACGCTCTCTTAGCTCCTTTGTTCCCTCTTCAATCATCCGTACGATATTTTCTTGAGCCTCTCTAACCTGAAGCAGAAGCAATTGTTCTTTGTGTGCTTTAAGCTGGGCAATTTCTAGCTCAAGCGTGGCTTTTTGTTGTTCTAACTGACTAATTTCATCGCTAGATTGTGCGACAGAATTGTTTTCCTGGAGTGCTTCAGACTCATCTAACCAACTATCAACAAATAATTCTGGTTCTTCTTCAATTGATTCAGGGGAAACTTGGCTGAATTCATCACTCACATTACTACTATCACGATCGCCATCTTCTGAACTCATTTCGACGGTTGTAGAAGTTTGGGAAATAGATAACTTAGATAACCCCAGTTCTTCGGGTTTGTCACCTGAATCCTCTGGAGTTTGATACTCAGGGGTAACTAGCGATATCTGCTCTTCGGCGACATCTGATGCTAATACTGGCTGTTCATTTGGCTGTTCATTTTGCTGTTCATTTGGTAATGCATTGGATAATCTAGCAGACTCAAAACTAATAGTTTCAAAAATTTCAGAATTGTCAGATTTAGGACTAGAGGGTTTTTCAGGGTTCATAAGCATATCAAGCTAATTAAAATATTTTGTCTAGAGAGATTATACTGATTTAGTTTTGATTACGAGGACAGTATTTGTGTAAACAATCTGCCAGAGTTCTAGAGTTAAAAATAATAGGTAAAAAATGAATACTATTAACTTCTTTGAAATAGAACAAAATGGGTACTGGCGACCAAAATATTTCCCAGTTTAACCATTCACTGTAAGGAAAACTACGAATCACTGTTCCTGTTCGTAGAACATTTAACGCTCGATCGGTAAACTGAAGTCTAATTAAAAAGGTTTGAATAGTCAAAAACAAGCCTAAAATGGCGATCGCACCACCTAGCCACCATGAAACCATAGAAAATCCGGCCGCGATCGAGATTAGAAACACAGGAAGTTTAAAATCTGGAGTTAGTTCAATTAATTCGGAAGAATTTTGCGCTTCTATGTTGGTGGTCATGGGATGATTTTAGTGGTGTTTATCGTCTTGTTAGTGAGAAAAATTTGAGCGCGATCGCCCTAAAATTTTAAGTTATGGTTTTAATCTGCTGTTTTAGTTAAGCAATTATTCCTATTTTACAGAAAGTACGAGAGTAAGAAAGACAAGGTGTTTTTACTCGTTGGACGGCGTTGCTAACTAATTTAAAAACTGACGACCTAAACCTTGGAACATAATCCATGAGAGAAAAAAGTTGCTAATAAAAATCGCAATCAAGGCCATAACTACTGCCGTGGTGGTAGACTCGCCGACTCCTTTTGCTCCTCCTGTAGTAGTCAAACCCCAGCTACAGCCAATAATGGCAATAATGCCACCAAATATGACCGCTTTAATTAATGCACTAATTAAATCCCAAAGCTGCAAAAAAGATTGAATTGATTCGACAAATACTGCTTGAGAAATACCGTAAAAAAAATCCGCCACAAAAACTCCGCCAATTAGACCCATTAGCAGCGAAATTATGGTTAAAATCGGCAGCATTGCACAGCAGGCAATCATACGAGGAATGACCAAATAATCGATCGGATCGCTTTTTAAGACGTAAAGAGCATCAATTTGTTCGGTAACTCTCATCGTGCCAATTTCCGCAGCAAATGCCGAACCAACTCTGGCAGCTAGCACCACTGCGGTCAATACGGGAGCTAATTCTCGACTCAAAGCTAGAGCTAAAACTCCGCCAATTGCTTGAGTTGCGCCAAAATTAAGAAACTCACGGGCCACCTGAATAGTGAATACCATGCCGACAAAAGTTGCTGTCACGAGGGCAATCATCAAAGAATCTGGCCCGACAATCTTCATTTGTTCCGTCGTATTTTGACGATGTATTTTGCCCTTTAATAAGTGAACTACAACTTGCCCTGCTAGAAATAAAGCCGCTATAGAACGTTCCAGCCAAATTTTAATTCCCTGATTAGAGGTTGTACTACTCATTAATTAAATTAATCGATCTCGCGACTGAAAATATTGCTCAAATATTGCTCAAAGCATAATATTCTGAGGCAATAGAAATTCTAAAATAGCATTAATACTTCAGTTGCTGAAAATTACTTAAAATTCTATGCCTGCTTGAGCCTTAACTCCTTGTTCCCGAAAAGGATGTTTGACCAAAGACATTTCTGTTACCAGATCGGCGATCGCAATTAACTGCTCTGGCGCACCTCTTCCTGTCAATATTACGTGAGAATCTTCTGGTTTACGAGCTAGACCTTCAATCACGGTGTCAACGTCTAAATACCCTAGTTTGAGAGCGATATTAACCTCATCTAACAAGACTAAGCGATATTCAGGATTCAAAATATATTCTAAACTGGTTGTCCAAGCAGCCTCTGCCTTTTCAATATCCCGTTCGCGATCTTGGGTATCCCAGGTAAATCCTTCTCCCATAGCGTGAAATTCCAGTTGGTCTGACCATTTACTTAGTACCGCCTTTTCCGCAGGTTCCCAAGCACCCTTAATAAACTGAACAATCGCTACTTGATAGCCATGTCCAAGCGATCGCATAACCATTCCCAAAGCTGCCGTAGTTTTTCCTTTACCATTGCCTGTATTGACAATAATTAAACCCTTTTCTTGGGTTTTCTCGGCTAGACGCTTTTCTTGCACTTCCTGGCGACGCTGCATTTTCTGCTTGTGCTGTTCGTTGCTAATTGTCGATTGACTCATGGTTATTAATTACTGATTACTAATTACTGATTATTAATCGCTAGTTGATAGTTGCTCTTAAATATCTTAGTTAATTAAGTACGTCTTTCTTGTGATTTTTCAAGGCTGATAGCTGATAGCTGATAGCTGATAGCTTACAACTAACTAATTTGAAAGAAAAATAATGAACCTCAGATGTTAAAGTACCTCAATTAATTCTCCAGTAATGCTAAAGGCGCGAATTTCTTGGATTTTTACCTTAACTATTTTGCCTTTTAATTCTTCAATCTTGCCTGGAAAGAAGGTTAGACGATTAGTTCTAGTTCGACCTAATAGTTGAGTTGTAACTTTGGTGTTTTGGGCTTCTACCAACACTTCTACTGATTTTCCTAAGTAACGTTGAGAACGAGCCTCGGCAGTTACAGATACCATACGGTTTAAACGCTGAAGGCGATCGCTTTTTTCTTCTTCACTCAATTGATTATCCCACAGGGCAGCAGGTGTACCAGGACGAGGGGAATAAGCAGCAGTATTAACTAAATCGAATTCAAGATCTTCGATTAGCTTCAGGGTATTCTGAAACTGTGCTTCTGTTTCACCAGGAAAGCCAACAATGGCATCGGCAGTAATCGAAGCATCAGGCATGTATTTTCTGATCGTTTCGATAATGCGACGATATTTTTCGTGAGTGTAACCTCGCTTCATCGCCTTGAGGATATCGTTATCTCCCGACTGGAAAGGAATATGAAAGTGTTCACAAACATTAGGTAATTCTTGGCAAGTCCTAATGAGTCTTTCGGTAAAGTAACGGGGGTGGCTAGTCGAAAATCTCAGGCGATCGATCCCAGCAATATTATGAACATAGTAGAGAAGATCGCTTAGCGTATACTGATGTCTGCCTTCTAAGGTACTGCCTGGTAAATCTCGACCATAAGCATCAATATTTTGTCCCAGTAAGGTAATTTCTTTATATCCTTGTTTGCTTAATTGTTCTATTTCCGCTTTAATCGCTTCAGGAGTACGAGATTGTTCTACGCCACGCACATTAGGTACAACACAATAGCTACAGCGTTCATTGCAACCATAAATTATATTGACCCAGGCAGTTACATCACTATCACGGCGTGGTTTGGTAATATCTTCCAAGATCTCAATTGGATCGGTAGCAACCACCTGATTGCCATCGAAAACCTGTTGCAATAGATCCTCTAGGCGATTTGCATGTTGAGGACCCATTACCAAGTCTAATTCGGGAACACGACGCAATAGCTGTTTACCTTCTTGCTGGGCAACGCATCCCGCCACAACTAAAGTCAAACCTGGCTCTTGATGTTTACGTTTTGCTTGTCTACCTAGATAAGAGTAAACTTTTTGTTCGGCATTATCGCGAATAGTGCAGGTATTATAAAGAATCAAGTCTGCTACATTAGGATCTTCAGCAGCTTCAAAACCCATGTGTTCCAACACGCCAGCCATCCGCTCAGAATCAGCTTTATTCATCTGGCAACCAAAGGTAACAATATTATATTTTTTATGGTGTTTTTTGCTGGCGTTATTCATCGTTTAGTAAATGGGTCGGAAACCTCGGCTTTTAAGCCGATTGTGGATAGTTGACAAGCTATTTATTTCGCTATATGCTGCTTTTGCAGTGAATTAAATCGATTATGTATCACATATACACTTCGCTATGTACGCCACCCAAAAGAACCAACTTAGGCAACTTAGTAAGCAAGAATTTAATGCTCTGCTTGCTTTGA
>JBDKJC010000033.1:0-11377 GCA_039796815.1 Cyanobacteriota bacterium
TTATGAAGCTCAACGCTCTGAGTTTGAAGTTGCTTCGGCTATTATTGCTGCCCGTTCTCAGGCTAATTTAACCCAAAAAGAGCTAGCCGAGCTTATGTCCACTAAACAATCTTTAATTGCTCGGCTTGAAGCTGGGGAACAAAATACCACCATTAAAACCTTGAACCGTATTGCCCAAGCTACTAACACTCGTCTTCATATTTCTTTTCTGACTCAAGAGTAATTACCAAATATTGCATCCATGCAAATTTTTCCAAGCCCCCGTGTTTCCCCAAAAATTGGGGGACTTCAATAAATTAATCTTTTATTAATTGGATTTAATATCACTTGTTATCACTGCTGTTAGCGAGGGCAGAAATAACGAAAGCAATGCTGCCAGCACTCATCGAGGTTGTTACCAATGCCCGAATATCTTTGATACCAGATACTAAAGCGAAGGCGATCGCCGTACCGATAACAGATGCCAACCAAGTTTTAAGCAGCGATCTTCTCTCAGCGATGACAATCTGGGAGTAAGCAAGTTTAGGGGTGGGATGAGAATCTGTTGGTTGTTTATTGGGTTTATCGGACAAATCCGATACCGACTGCTTTTGTGGTTCTGGTGAGGACGTGATGTTTGAAGAAGTTGTTTCTGGTTGCTCTGGTTTGGGTTGCTCTTCTAATACTGTGGTTGCCTCTGCCTCCCCGTGAGCCAGTTCAACATCCCTTTTGGGGATAATGTCTCGTCTTGGTTATGAGCGATCGCATCGACTTCTGATAATGCCTGATTTATTTCTTCCTGTAGTCCTGGTAAGTTAAACTGCTGCGTTTTTTCGTAGTAAGCAGTAGCGATAATCTTTCTGGCAGCAATTAGTTGAGCCTCTTTGTCAACTCTTTCTAAGTTAGTTGCTACAAAGTTGGTATCGATGCAATCTTCTTCTTCAGTGTGGCTGGTATTGACTTCGGTTTTTTCTGAGACGGAGAGGGAGACTGAGGACACGTCGGGCGAATCGATTTCACCCGCTTGAGATGTCCGTTCTGCTTCCAAGTTTTCTCTAAATTCTTTAACGATGGGGGAAATATCGCGGGAAGAACCACCAACGCGATCGATCACTGCTCTGACGGTAACGCTTTTCTCGGATTCTAGTAATTCTTGACAGGCTTGGAAAACTTGCTCTCTCTTATCTTTACTCATAATGGTTACGGTGCGGTTTCAGTAAACAGTAAACAGTGACCAGTAAAAAGCGAATATCTTGAACGGTAACAATAGCAACTAAATCTGATGACTGATGACTGGTAACTGACTAATACCAGGGTAGGAGAAGTTTAACTATTTCTTAAACCGTATTTTTACCCAAAATGAATTGAAGTGAAGAATTTTAAGGTTATTTAATTATTTGCTCTTTATACTAAGAGCTTCCCTGATCGCTTCTTTAGGTGACATTTGCATTCCAGAAGTCCAAGCCGATTTAAAAGTAGTTGCATCTAAATTTTTTCTAGCGGTATTTACACTAAGTTTGTATTCATCAATATCAGAAAATGGAAGGGCAAATTTAGTATTCCTACGTATAGCTTGAGCAGCACTAAAAAGGCGGATAGCACATAATGGTTCTCGCTCTAACGATAGTCGTGCAAATCCCTCTAAAGCTTGAGCGATACCTGGTAGATTTCCTAAATGATGCCAAATTAAGATTTTTTCTTTATAAAAATCAAATGTCTTAGATCGATCTTGGCTAAATGCAATTACTCCCAAGACATGAAGTAAACTAGCTATCCCAGTTTGATTTTTTAGTTCTCTGAATAAAGTCAATCCATTGTTAGCAAATACATATGCTGATTTATTTTTTTTTAAACACAATGCTAAAAGACTGAAATTGTAAAGTGACCAACCAATACCAGTTCTGTGATCTATTTGGCGAAATAATTTTAAACTCTGTGCATTATATTTGTATGCCTCACGGTATTCACCGCGATTTGTTAAACTGCGACTAAAATTATGAAAAATCCATGCTCGTGATTCTTCATCTTTTACTTTAGGTAGGTAACTGTCTATAATTTGTCTGTAAATTTGAATAGCCTTGCTATATTTTCTTTGATTTACCTTTACTCTTGCGATGTCATTCAATACTAAAGCTATGCCTTTAAAATCATGATTTTTCTTGAAAATATTTAAAGCTTTTTTATAATTTTCATATGCATCTTGGTCTTTATTTCGATCTGCATCCATGAGTCCTAGATCATGAAATATCCATCCAATTTTCTTTTTTTCACCTAAATCATCAAATAAACTCTGTGCTTTTTTATAAAAAACTTCTGCGTCTGAATATTGATCTAGAAAACGATAACCACGGGCAAGATTTTGCCAGCAAGTTGCTTCTGTATGTTTATTTAATTTATTTAAATTGTCGCAAAGCTTGCTGTAAATTTTTACTAATTCACTATGGTAATCCCAAACATGCAGTAGATTTGCCAAGTTTTCATTACTTTCACCGTTGGTGTTGTTCAGATTAGTTAATAAAATTTTATTGGCTTTTTCCCAGTCTTTTACTTCACAAAGATGATCAAATGATTGTAGATATCGATTTACTTTTTCTAAATTAGTAACATCAGAAGGAGGTTCATCTTCAATAGTCAGGAAATATTCTATTGCTATGTAATTAGAAAGATGTTCGACAGGAGTTTTATCCAAATCAATTTTTAACTTATTGAATAGTATTTGACTTAATATTTTAGTATCCTCCTTCATATTAACTATTTTACTTTTTTTTATAATGTTTTGAGGATAAAACTAAATATTACAAATTACATATTTTGCTATTTATCATTAACTTAAATTAGTCTAAACTTATTAAGTAATTCCTCTGATTCTTTTTCTCGCCCCAAAGAAGAATACATATATGCTAAATTTTGCACGGATTTTAAAAGAGACTGATGATTAGGGGCAAGTTTGATTTCCTTGATTTCGATGGCTTTTTTGTAGTGAGATATTGCTTGTTCGTGTAATCCCTGTGAATATTTTAAAGATGCTAAATTACAAAGCACCATAGCAACGGATAAGTCTTCAAAACCATCATGCTCTAAATTTATCTTCAGAGCTTCTAAATACAAAGATTCTGCTTCATCAAAATTTCCTTTTTGATGTGCTAAAAAACCTAAATTGCTATGAGAATTAGCTATTAATTCTGATTTATTAATTTCTAGAGCTAGTTTCAATGCTTCGGTTGCAAATGGCTGTGCTTCATCAAAATATCCTTGATTCATCAATTGTACTGCTTGATTATTGATTTGATTCCACTTGCTAATATTTCCATCAGAATCGAACATTGTTATTTGATTCCTTAATATTTTTAATATTTTTAATGTATTGTGCAATTTGTAAGTATTGCTGATGATAATTGATTGCCTGCTGATAATCACCCAACAAAGAATAAATATCTGTCAAACCTCTTAAAGCATTAATTTTTTGATTCCAGTTTTTAATATATTCAGCAAGTTCTAAACCTTGTTGATAATGATCGATTGCTTGCGTATATTCTTTTAAATTACAATATGCAAATCCTAATCCAATTAGTGCATTAATTTTTGATCTACAATCTTTACTTTTGTTTGCTAATGATAAAGCTTTTTTATGTAAATCTATTGCTTGATCATTCATTCCTGTATGACTATAAGCTAAACCTAGATTAGATAGACAAAAAATTTCTTGACGATAATCTTCAACCTCTCGCACAATAATTAAACATTGTTCATAAACTTCTATTGCTTTTTCACATTCACCAATGCTAACGTAAGCTACTCCTAGATCCGATAAAGCAGTTGATTGTGCTTGCCGATTATTCAACTTCTCAGCAATTTCTAAATACTGTTGCTGGAACTGAATAGATTGCTGATAATTTCCAATATCACGATAAGCAATTCCAAGATTACCAAAACACATTCCTTCTCTTATTAAATCGCCCTCTTCGCGACAAATTGATAAGGATTGAGAATGTAACTCAATTGCTTTGTCATACTTTCCAATATCCCGATAAGCGTTACCTAAGTTAGTTAAGATAGCAGCTTCTAACTTTTGGTTATTAATTTTTCGACTAATTGATAAAGCTTGTTGAAAATTATTGATCGCTTCTTGGTAGTCACCTTGTTTACGATGAGCTATTCCTATAGAATTAAAACAAATTAAATTTGTCTCTTTATCTAATTTATGTAATATCTTCTCAAGAAGCTCAATTTGTTCTTGATAATATCCCCAACCTCCTAACTGCCAAAATAGTTCATTTGATGTATTTAGTTTATAAAATAAAACAGTTTTAGCAGCTTGCCAATTTTTAACTGCATCAAGATGATGAAATGACTCTATATATCTATTTACTTTCTCTAAGTTAGTTGCGTTGAAAGGTGGTTCAGATTCTTCAGTAAGAAAATATTCTACGGCTTGGTAATTACTAAATTGCTCAATAAGAACTTCATCAAAATTAATTGCTAACTCTTCAAATAGTAATTGACCTGGTATTTTAGAATTATTTACCATGTTTACGACACCTTGGCTTTTAATTTTTGAATTAAATTTTTATTACTTTCTAGTGCAACACTACGAACTAAATTATGCTGTCCTAATAGCTTTATATTGTGATGAACTGACTCTTCAGCAAGAAAACGATTTAATAACTCTTCCAAAGCTTGTTCTTGTCTTTCTGGACTACAATCTTGCTTTTCTACACGCCTTAACAAACCTGCTAACTGCATTAACCAGCCTTTTTTTTCTACAGGAATGCGATAAACTGAAGCAGCGCAAATTAAGATATAAGCATCTGGTACTTGAGTTTCTAGGCGATTAAATACAGCTTGAAGACGTTCTTTATTTACTTTGTCGCGCACTTGACGGGTAAGTTTGTGTAATTCCCATTTATCGTCGTATAGTTTGTTTTTTCCAGCTTCAGCTTCAGCTTCAGCTAAATCCTTTTCTACTTCCTCTATCTTGCTACCAACATCATTCCAATAAGCTTGCACGTTTCCATAAAAAGGATCGCCGTTAATTTCCCCGATAATCACCCGTAAAACCAAGGGATGACCTTTATAAGCTTTTCCTAATCGTAATAAAATTGGTAGATCTTCAGATTCTTGGGTAATATCTAATCCTTCAATGTCAAATAGTGCTTCTTGTTCGGATTCATCTAATCCATAGAGGATATGACGATAATAACGATTGTCGTAACGATTGCTATCTAATGTAACAGGTTTGTCTTGGGAAGTAACGATTAAACGACTTTGACAAGATTCTTCTGCCGATAATAATCTGAGAAAGAATTGTTCCCAGTATTTATCGGTGAAATTTCCCCAACTACCATCTTTATTTTTCGTTAACAGTCTTTCCATCGAATCAATTAGCACTAAAAACCGATTATCTTGTAAACGTTTGACTAATCGATTTAATAAAAGTTCTGACTTTCTCTCTGCTGGTGGAATCTGTTCTCCTATACTTTCTAGCCATCCAGCAGCAACACTAGCAAAGTCAGTAGCTTTCTCGTCGTAGTCAAAATTTGCTCTAAGTAGCTTATTCTTCCAATCTCCTTGAATTAAATCCTGTAATTCAATTGCTAATCTTTCAGCTAAAGCGGTTTTACCAATGCCTGTTAAACCAAGAATCAGCAAAAGACGACAGGAATTACGCAGTTTTTGACCTAGTTCTGCTATCAGCTTGTCTCTACCAACCCAGGAAGAGTCATAAGCAAAAAAATTGTCAGGCAAAGATTGTTTCTGAGAGGGATTTTCGTCAACAATTTCTTCCCAGTTTTCAATCCCTACAGCTTTACAGATAGCTACAAAATTTTCCTGTCGAATTGGTTGAGGCTTCCAAAATCGCTTTAATGTTGAACGTGAAACACTTCCATTCTTTGGATATTTCAGTAACAGTAACTCACTAGCAGCATCAATCCAAACAGAAGCGTCCTTATTCCAGCCTTTTTTTCTTCTTGCCCGATTAATGATTTCCAATCCTTGCTCAGATGCTACAAGACTACTTGCCATATTTATCTCAAATTGACTACTTTCTAGCTTCAATTTTGACTCATTTTTTAGATCGGTTGCAAAAGTGAATCAAAAGTAAAGCTGTATAGCCTATCCAGATCAGGCATTCTAAATATAAGAGAAGCAAGGCGCGCCATCAGCTTCTCCTTCATCAAAATCTCAGATTAAACAAGGAGAAACTGAAATGAACTTGATTGAAGAAATAACTCAAATACTGGAGTTGATTTTGCTGGTAGGAGCGATCGCTGCCTCTCAACAGACAATCATTGCTGCTGTTAGCGCAGTCGCTATTTATGGGGTTGTCAAATTAATTAAAGCCAAAAGAAAAAACAAATAATCTCTTGGCAATTATTGAACAAATCTAAATTCACTATATATTGTTAGCACCTATGACTATTCAAAGGTGCTTTTTATTTTTAGCTCGGCAATTATCTTTTAATTATGTCTAAGAATTTATTACGGTAAAACCAGTAAATTGTTGGATTTTTCGGATTGTTTCTTCTTTTTTGCTCTCAGTTTTCATAACGTTCGCTTCCAATTCTTCTCCCTGCTGCCACATACTCAACATTTGCGTTGTCGAACCACTGCCAAACTGGTAGTCAATCTCAATAAGTTGTCGCTGTTGACTATAGGTAGCTAGCTTGGATTGTGCCAAAACATATTCCCTTTCGGCTGCCTCATACTCCAACACCAAACCCAAAACATTCTCTTTCAACTGCGATTTAACTTCAGCCTGTCGCCTGTAAAGATTAGCCCGATCTGCCTCTAATTCCGCACTTTTTATTTCTAGATCTGCAATAGCGATATTATCCTTCTGTATGTCTCCGCCACCAAAAACATTAGCTGCGATACGGAGGGGATCTGTGGAAAGATAATTAGTCCAGCGTTTCTTTGATGTATGTTCGATACGTTCTCCTGCTATTGCTAATCGTTTATCAATGAGGGCAATTTGTTCATCAATGGTTACTAATTCGGGAGAATTAGCGATCGCTTTTTCGGTCAACTGTTCAATACATTTGTTGCTGCTATCTATACAAGGGATAACGTTGGGTTGGGCGAACAACCCTTCGCCCCTACTGGTGACTGTTAACTGATTTGGCTCTACTGTTGGCGATGGTTGCGCGATCGCTTGTGACTGCCAAAGTAACAACGGCAGTGAGATTATGGTCAGATTGACCAGTCCATTTAACCTTTTTGATTGTGCCTTCATAGGGTGCTTTGACAGTGCTAAGTTGTTCTATTTGATAGTCGATTTCCTGGATCTGTGTTTCGATTTGGGCGATGCTGTATTCTTTTTCTGCTAGTAGTACTTGGCGTTCTGACTCAGTTTGTTGTATGGCTTGATGTTGTTGAGAGATGGCGATCGCCCGTCGGGTCTGTTCTAGCTGTCTTTGATATTCGATATAGGCTCTTTGTTCTTTAGCAGTGGTAAGTTGGCTCTGGGCTACTTCTAGTTGAATTTGGGCATCAGTTTTGGCAGTTTCTAGGTTTTTTAGATTGGCTTGTTCGTGTTCGAGGATAAGTTTGAGGTTTTGATCCCCCCTAACCCCCCTTGATAAGGGGGGAATTTGAGAACTTGAGTTTAGTTGATTTATTGAGTCGATCTTTTTCTGCTGAAGGGCGATCGCTTGCTCGGCTTCCGTTAACTTCTGCTGTTTGAGTTTGATGGCTGCTTCTTCCTCGGCATAGGAAACTGGGGGCAGAGGGCTAATTTCGGGGATGGGTTTGGGTTGGGGAATTGGTGTTAATGGTAGGTTGAGTTTTTCAATTGATAGCTGTAGCTGTTTTTTCTTTGCCTGGAGGCGGTTACGTTCCGAGGCGCGATTTGAGAGGGTTTGTCCTGCACTTACTTTGTCTCCTGGTTTGACTTTCAGGTCTTGAGGATTATTTAGGGTAAGTTCGATTTTGATATTGTTGGGTTCGAGGCGATTTTTTCTGGTTTCTGGTGTGGGTGAGAGTGGAGGTAAGGGGGTTGTGACAGAAGCAAAGGCAGCATTTTCAGTTAGTCGATTGCTGGAGACTTGAAGAGGTAGTAATTCGCATCCAACTAAGGCGATCGTTATTCCTGCTGCTGTTATGTATGTCCACGCTTTTACAGGTGAGAATGAAGGGCGAAAAGGGAAATTATCATTACTAGAATTATTTGATGGTTCGTTAAACTGAAAACTGTTTACAGTACATAGAGTGTTATCGATTGTCGGTTCTACCAAAATAGCTGTTGTAGTTTCTTCGCGACCGTCAGGGTTGTGGTCAGGAAACTTGTGACTTGTATTTTGTTTTTTCCATTTACTAATGAGCTTACGAGAGCAGCCAATACCAGTAGAAAGTCTGACGTATTCGATGAGTTGGCTGTAGGTGGCGTTTTCTGGAGCGGTGTTGAGGGTTTGGAATACTTGGTTAATTCTGCGCCAGTGTGGTGTCCTTTTTTCAGTAGAGAGTGAACAGTCACTTCTCATCAGTGGGCGATCATTATTGGTATCAGACTTCGTTTGACTTCGTTTAACTTCGTCTTGGGATTGATTTAGATCCCCCCAACTTCCATTAAAAAGAGGAGCAGAAAGATTTTGCAGCAGGTCTTTGTTGACTTCGGTGTTGAGCCAATCGGGAGTGCGATCGCGGAGGAATTTTCTAACTTTATTCAACATCTTCTAATCGTTGGTAATAGGGCTGGATTTCTAGTAGTTCGGCTTCTTTACCAAAACGACATAGGGCAGTTAGGGGTTCTAAGGCTGCTACTTTGTTCTCGGCGAATCGGAATTTTTTGGCTACTTTGGCACATTCACTGGCATCAACTGGGAGGACAATTTTACTGGCGGAGTTGCCGATAACGTCTTGGCTGAGATGGCGTTCGGATTGGGAGGCTAGGACTAGGGAAAGTCCGAATTTTCTGCCATCAGCTATGATGCGATCGCAAGCACTACCTTCGTTTTTGGGCATTTCTTTGGCTTCATCAATGAATACGAAGGTGCGAGGAAGTCTGCCCTGTATTTCTCCTCTGAGGCGATGTTGGTTCATCAGTTGCCAAGCTAGGGATTCGGCGGAGATGGCTGCTAATTCTGGTGGAAGTTTGGATAGGTCAATACGGATGAGTTTTTCGGTTAGCTTTGGTTGGGGACGGCTGAATACACCGTATTGAAAGGTGGCTGCCAGTTTCAGCTTTAATTTCTGGCTATCTTTGCATTCGGTTCTGAGGGTGGTTTGGTTGAGGGGCGGTTTGTGGATTTGAATTAGGTAGTTTTCGAGTTTGATTAGTTCCTGCCAGTCGGAAAGATGTTCGTAGTGGCGAATTTCTACGGTTTCTCCTGGATAATGTTCTTTGAGGAGGTAACGAATATGGTGATGTCCGTCGATGCGTTTTTGGATGTCTCTGGCTGCACCAATGTAAACGAGTTTGTCGTGATGGAAAATGAAATAAATTCCACTGGTGTTAGGTTTGCCAATTGGTAAATTCTTAAGGTCAATACTTTCGGCTAATTCCTTCTTCTCTTCATCTTGGAATGCCGTAGCTACTCGGCGATTGAGTTCTTCTTCGAGATCATCAAAGTTGGGTGGTTCTAAATTCCATGTCTCTTGTTTTTCCTGAACTATACCCCGTTTGAGATAGCAGGTTTTAATAATCTCAATCAGCATTCCTTCTTGATTGGGGCCGAGACGCAGAGATTTTTTGAGGATTCCTGCTATCTGTATTGCCTGTAAATTAGAGCCACCACCTTCAGGGTCGAGATTGACTACTAAGGGATTAATACCGTGAGGGGATGCCATGTGGATTGGATAGCAAGTCTCACCGATAATCTCTTGGTCGCCGTGAAAGTCTAGCAGGATAACCTGCATATCTGGGTAGGTTTTGTGGAGGGAATAGGCGATCGCCTTCAACGTCTGCGTCTTTCCACTACCAGATGCACCAATGGCTACGATATGCCCGTTGGGTAAGGTTTCGGGATTCCAGTAATAGCCTTCTCCCAAATGAATACCTTCACCTTCTGGTTGTTGGGTGTTGTTGGTGGCTAGGGGTTTGAGGACGGCTACTGGTAAGGGTTTTTCTTTTCGGGCAAACATCGGTTGGTATTAGTTAGGGGTTTAATACCTGTTATCCTCTATGGTTGGGAGTTTTGGGTGTGATCTGGGTTGATTTTGTAGTTAAATTACTAATTTTTTTCATAAAAGAATATAAAAATTTTTGCTTAGATAGAAACAGATTTCCCAAATACTTGATAGGTTTAGACAGTCTTTAGATTTTCAAGATGAATATCGGGTATAAAACTTATTTCTAATAAAAGATGAAATTATTTCGGCATTTAAGTACTTGGTTACTAATATTATTAGTCGCAACAACTTTACTTTTATCTGGCTGTTCATCAGCTAAAAATAGCCCAACAAATTCTGATATTCAAGCATTACAAAGTATTTACGAACAAAATGACTGGGAATTCCAAGAATCTAATATAAGTTTTAAAGTACACGAAAAAGGGGCATTCACAGTATCTCTTGCAGGTCAAGCTATAGAAAAGGGTTCTGAACAAAGTGAATATATTTTCATTCCTATTGCTCTTTTTAGAAAATTACCTCAATTCTATAAGCTTCAAGGAGATAATTCTAATAAAACAGAGCTACTGAGCTATAAGCTTAAAGATGGACTCTGGAGTATGGTAGCGATAGTTCCAGTAAATATAACAGAAAAAAAAGTTGAAGAAGAAAAAGTTATTGAAGCAAAAATTGAACCAAAGCTTAAGCGTATAAACATAGATCTTTTAATCATTTCACCAGACTTTGAGAACAATTTTCCTCTTAGTATTCCAGTTGGACAAAGTAAAAAATCTATAGAAGTTTCTGTATTGTTACCTGAAAAATATAGTTTTACATCATTGAACATCAAAAATAATGAGGGAGTAGCTAGTAGGCTGGTAAAACTTCCATCTGCTCTATCTCAAAATGAAGTTAAAGCTGTTGCAACCTTACAGCCAAAATCATCAGCTTCATTAGATTTTTCAAAGATAAATTATCATAAAAAATTAGGACAATCATTTTCATTTTATCAGAAACTATTTTTAATCTTATTTCTAATTGTTTGCGCAGTAATACTGTATCTTTTGATTCATCCAAATATAACATATCAATATTTTTTATATAAGAAGCAAGATGAACTTTTGAATAAGTTAATAAAATTAGGTCAACAATATCCTCATAATCAAGAAAACGAAGAAAAATTATCCGAGGAAGAAAGATTTTTTAGAGGAAGGGATAGAGGAAGATTATTCGAGGAAGAAAGATTTTTTAGAGGAAGCGAAAGACAACTAAAAGGAATATTTTATTCAGATTCTGATCTTAAAAGAAATTTGTTAAATAGATTGAATTATATAAGTGGTAATATTAACTT
>JBDKJC010000034.1:0-11327 GCA_039796815.1 Cyanobacteriota bacterium
AGGGTAGTTATTTTCGGTTAGGGAATTTATCTTATGGATTATAAAAACGCGGGTGTCGATGTTGAAGCAGGACGCTCTTTCGTCAATCAAATTCGTCAAGATGTCGAAAGCACCAAACGACCAGAGGTTTTAGGGGGCTTAGGTGGTTTTGGGGGATATTTTCAGATGCCGACCGGATATCAACAACCCGTCTTGGTTTCAGGGACAGATGGTGTGGGTACTAAACTCAAAATTGCCCAAGAAATGAATCGCCACGATACGGTAGGAATTGACTTAGTGGCGATGTGCGTTAATGATATTTTGACCTCTGGGGCAGAACCTCTGTTCTTTTTGGATTATTTAGCCACGGGTAAACTTAATTCTCAACAGCTAGCCGAAGTGGTCAAAGGAATTGCCCACGGCTGTCGTCTTAGTGGTTGCGCTCTTTTGGGGGGAGAAACGGCAGAAATGCCAGGGTTTTATCAGTTGGGAGAATATGATATGGCAGGGTTTTGTGTCGGTGTAGTAGAGAAAAGTAAGCTGCTGGATGGCTCGCGGGTAGAAATTGGCGATGTGGCAATAGGTCTAGCCAGTGCAGGGCTTCATAGTAATGGTTTTAGCCTAGTGAGGAAGATCATGGCAACAGAAAACTATTATTATTCAGATACGCCCAAAATACTCAACGGCAATAGCTTAGGGGCAGAGTTAATTAAGCCAACGCAAATCTATGTCAAAGCAATTTTAGAGTTGCTCAAGACAGATATTGAAGTCCATAGCATGGCGAATATTACTGGGGGTGGTTTACCAGAAAATCTACCGCGTTGTCTAGATCGGGGACAGTCGATTGAAGTTAAGCAAGATAGCTGGACAGTCCCGCCTATTTTTCATTGGTTAGCGGATGCAGGAAAAATTCAACCAGAAGCAATGTTTAATACTTTCAACATGGGTATTGGCTTTGTGGTTATTGTTCCCCCAACTCAAGCCAGCTCAATCTTAGATTGGTTTGAAAAACATAACATTACCGCCTTCCAAATTGGTCAAGTAATATCGGGAGACGGCAAATTATCTTTTAGTTAGAGCGATCGCAATTATAGTGATTTTAATCTCTGTTTTACAAAGCTTACAGCTTATGGCTTATAGCTTATAGCCGATCTAAACGGAGTTAATTCATCCCAGAATAATGCAACGGAATGGTTAATAACGGCATTAGCAGTAGACATAACCAACTCCAGTTGTACCAACGATCGCTAGGAACAGGTTCAGTTTGGTTTAACAAAGAATCGATTCTTTCATTAAGGCGATCGCCGATTTGCGCATCATTTAGACTAGCGCACCAGATAGGAAATTCTAGGGGGGCTTTAGCTACTGTTAACAAGGATTCAGCTAGTAAGAGAAAATCTACTGATTTGGCTGCTTGACGATCTGCCCTCAACTCTCTGAGTAATAGTAATTCTTGCCACAATGCTTCTGTATTAGGCAACCAACAACTAAAAGTGCGAATCCAGCCCAACCAGAAAAACCAAAAGGTATCACGATATTTTACGTGAGCTTGTTCATGAGCAATTACCGCAGCTAGGTGTTCTTCGTCCAAAGCAGTTAATAAACCGCGACTGATTACTAATTCCGATTTCCAGAAACCGATCTGGGCGCTATAGGGTAGAGGAAACTCTAAAATTCTAGCTGTTGTTTGACCGATGACTTGTTGAGGATAGTTACGCAGTTGACGAATTGAGCGATTGCCTTGAACGGCTAATTTCAGCAAGCAACCACTGGCAAATAAAATTAAACTACCTGAAATAAAACAGCCAACCGAGCCAGCTTTAACCCCTAACATTTCCCCATGACAACCCATATACAGCACCGCAATTGCCATAGTCAACAAGAGCAACCCAGGAAAACAAAACAGAAACAAGGTTTGATACCAGCGTTTTGACCATTCTTGAGGCTCAAAAGTTAATCGAGTCGATTGATAACGGATGATTACCGCCAGCATAACGACGGTTAAAATTGCTAGCAAATGCATTAGCTTTGCTCCTCTCTTTGACGACGAATATTGTTCAGGCGTGAGGCGATCGCTTGTATTTGTTCTAGACTAGCAGTATCTAAACTATCAGCGAAAGCTGCCACGACATCGGGATTGCTTACAGCTAAAAAACCATTAAGCTGCTCGAAGGAGCGTAATATCTGGGCTTGTTCCCGTGAGATCAGAGGCTGCCAAGAAAAAGCCTTTCCTTTCTTGCTACACTTGAGCCAACCCTTACTTGTTAATCGCTGTAGCACTGTCGTTACGGAAGTATAGGCTAACTCGCGATTAGGATCTTGCAGGATTTTCTCATGGACGTTTTTCACCGTCGCTACTTTTAAATCCCAGATTATATCTAGTATTTCCGCTTCTAAAGGGCCTAAAGACAACTTTTTGGGTCGATATTGGGGTAATGATGCCATTAACGATAGCTGTAATTGAATAATCTGCTCAAATCTTACCGCAGGTGAGCAAAAAATAACTGACAAAACGTTTCAAAATTGCCCCTTTGCCCACAAATTAATCCATGTATCTCTGGGAATGATCGAGCGTTCGCTTTGGTCTAAGTGGGTTGGGTAAATTTCCGCTTCTGAAATCTTTAAATCATTTATTAATCTCATCTAGTTTATCTAAAGCTTTTTTGGCTCTAAACAAAACTTTTAAATATGCTCTTTGACTATTCCATGGAGAACGGGGCAGCAAAGGTGGAAGAGAATTTAATTTTGTTTGCTCATTATCTTGAGATGAAGATAAATCTCTTGTGTTTTCCTGCGAAATATTATTCATTTTTAATTATATAGATTTAATTATGAAAAATTTCTAAAAAGCTAATGGCTAATAGCTAATAGCTAATAGCTTAAAACCGATTGACCTTAAGCGTAGTCCCTTAACTTGTCACGAATGGGGGGAGGTTACTAAATCCCATTCTTTTGACCATTGAATGCGATCGCTATTAAAATGAAGTGGATCATTTGCTGGCAAAGGAGTATTAATTGACTCTTCAATCACCTTAAATTCGCCATTATCAAAAGGGTTTCCTGATGCTGCACGCTCAAGAATCACTCGTTCTCTAATGCCCTGTTTTGCTTGAGTAAGAGCGCGGTGATGACAGTAAGGATTATTACCTCGCTTATCGAAGAAAACGTGAGCTGTCCAGCTACAACCGCCTCGACAGAGTTCGGCAAACTCACAAGTTTTACAAAAACCCCAGAGATGCTCTGTACCTTGAGGAGTATCAGCCCCTAAATTAAACCGTAATTCTGCCGTTTCTTCAACAATTGTGCGAAGCGAATGATCGCGGATATTTCCCCCTGTATAGGCTGTAGTGGGCAAGGAAGGACACCCTTTGATTGCACCATCGGCTTCAATTCCTAATGCCGAAAGTCCTGCACTACAACCCTGCCAAAATGACCAGGCATCTCCCCCACGGAGCAATCTTTCATAAGGGCCATAGTAGCCAATATTATTCCCTGGTTGAACTTTTACTCCTTCCTGATTAGCTTTAGTCGCCACCCGAGCAATCATCGGATAGATATCCAGTAATTCGTGCGGTTGCAAAAGAAGATCATTATTATCGGCGGCATTTCCCATCGGCACAGTTAATTGAATCTGCCAAGCAAAGATTCCTGCATCACGGATACGTTCATAAATGCTAGGAAATTCTGGGGCGGAAAGGCGATTAATTTGCGTATTACAACCGAAAGAGATACCCGCTTCTTTTAGATGACTCATGGTTTTAAAAGCCCATTGCCAAGAACCTAGTTTTCCTCTCAAGCGATCGTGAGTAGCCTCTAAACCATCTACCGATACAGAAACTACTTTAATTCCTGCTTCTTTCATACGGTGCGCTGTATCTTGAGAAATACCAAATCCGCCAGTGGTCATGCCACAAACCATACCTGCATCAGTTATAGCTCTGGCTATTTCTAGCCAATCTGAGCGCATAAAAGCTTCGCCGCCAATTAAAGTAACTTCAGTAATTCCTACTTCTGCTAGTTGTTTGACTAAATCTAGAGCTTCTGAAGTTGACAGTTCATCAGTTCTAGAATCTCCTGCTCGTGAGCCACAATGCTGACAAGCGAGGTTACATTTGAGAGTAATTTCCCAAACAGCATAACTAATTCTGCGATATTCCATTGTGAAGATATCCTCGATTTATTGATTTTTGATCGCTGCTGATTTTAAATAGCGAAAATCGTAGAATCATACATCGATTCAGCAACGACCCATCCCCAGAAAAAACCTAGTTGCTTAAATTGTATCTATGTAAGGAACTCCATACATCGGCTGATAAATAGGTTCTTTAGGAGTTATGGAACGTTTTACACCGCCAAAAACTGCTTCTAGTTCTTGTTCATTTAAATCTTGGAATTCGTTATCAATGGAATCAGATTCTAACAATTGAATGGTATATTCTTCGTATTCTTGTTGGGTAAATTCATAACCAGCAGCCTGCACAATTTGGCTGCATTCTTCCTTATTTTTGACATTCTGAATTTGGTTACGAAAAGTTTCATCATCAGCAAGTCTTTGATAAAAAGCTTTGACATTTTCTAGTGACATAATTCTCTCCTTAAGATAAATTTGTTTAGATATATTCTTTGGGTGGAACGACCCCGTACATCATTTCAATACCGCCTTTAGGGAATATAAAACGACTTCCTCCGCCGAAAACTGCTTCTAATTCTTGTTCACTTAAATCTTTTAATTCCTCGGCATTACCATCAGTTTCTAACAATTGAATTGTGTAATTTTCGTATTCTTGTTGTGTAAACTCATAGCCAGCAGCTCTTACAATTTGGCTACATTCTTCTTTACTGTTAACATTTTGAATTTGATGACGAAAAGTTTCATCATCGGCAAGTCTTTGATAAAAAGCTTTGACATTTTCTAGTGACATAATTCTCTCCTTGAGATAAATTTGTTTAGATTATTCTTTTGTTACTAATGCGATCGCCCGATTATTCTGTTGTTGAAGCTCCTGGCTCGGGATAAATCAAGCCGACAATAGGACCTGGACATTTTGTAACTTGAATTCCACCTTTGATCTGCTTTTCGTCGTCAGATAAATCTATTTCAAAATCTTCTCTTCCCATAGCTTGTTGTCTTCTGGCAACAGCATTATCAACAGATTCATTGATTAAATCGGTGATTTGAATTTGGGCTTTCTTTGAATGTTTGTTCATAATATTTCTCCTTGGTTTGAGTTCCAAACGAATCGCTAAAACACTAGTTAGATGGCATTGCTACTTGCTCTACTAACTCCGAAGCATTGGCATAATCGGTAACAATCTGAGGACAACGGAAACAAGCTATTTTTCCTTCCTGGTGAAACCAGCGACAATCTCGGCGAATCGCACAAGGAGGAAGTTGTTCGGTCACAGTAGGCAATTGCGCGACAACTCGTTGTGCTAATTGACACTCTTGACCATCAAAATGTTGGCACTGGTTAGTTGCACAGATACCAGCAATGCGAAACACTTCTGTTGGCGTGACTGGTTTGGCTAATTCAGTTAGTTCTTCTGTAATAGGTTGAGGTTCTGAGAGATATTTAACATCAGGCTGTTCAATCGAACCAGCAATAACTCCAAAGACAATACTATTAGGAGTTTCTGGTCTTGCACTAGGACAGAGGGGAGTTGTTTCCCTTTGAGTATGGTTGACCACTGAAGTACTTTTGAATTCGACATTTATTGTATATCTAAAAAAGGAGCTGGTTCAAGCAAACCAACGAGTGTAGTTCCTTTTTGGAGTCCGTATCAGTCAAGTTACTAATGTCAATCATTGTTAATTTACCTTGAGTTTGGGGTGGATTTTAGCTGGCGATCGCATAATCCAAAATAATATAATACGGATGTGCGATCGCCAAAAACCTTAACAGTTAATGAGAATATATTAAGTGAAATTATTGATTTGAATAGTGAATAAAAAATAAATTTGAAATATTTCAAATGTGGATACATGTATAAAAGCTGAACAAAAGTGAACTATTTATGTTCAAAAATTATTCAGTAACTGCTTCATTCTGATAAATAGCTTGAACTTGTTCCATCTGTTGTTTAAGCCAATCAGTATATAAATCCATCATGATTTTCTGACGTAGCTTCTGATCTAGTGTTGGTTGGATAATTTCCACCACCAGAACTAGATATACTCCGTCAGCAGTAATAATTGGCTTCAATAATTTCCCAGGTTCAGCTGCAAAAACTGCCGCTGATACTTCAGGTTTCATGCTGCTACGGCTTACTTTACCTCGATAGCCTCCTTGACGTCGTAGTTCCGTATCTTGAACATATTGCTGTGCTGCGTCATAGAAACTGATGTCACCTTCCTGAATTTCGTAGAAAAGCTCGATCGCTTCATCTTCATCATCATCTAGAATAATTTCGTAGATAACTGCATAGGCGTAATCTAATTGACGTTCGTAGAAATAAGGCTCTACTTGCTTGCCAAACAAATGCTTGCAGAGTTTTTCAGAAAGCAGACTGATGCGCACAATTTCTTCAAAATCTTCTAGGGAAAGACCATATTTTTTTAACCATACCCAAGTAGCTTCAGCATCTTTAAGTTTACTCATCGCTCTCATTTGATCGGATGCTTTTTGTAACTCTTCTTTAGTTGCTTGAATATTTTCTGCTTCGGCTGCGGAGATGATAATTTTCCGTTCAATAATTTTTTCAATTGTTTCAGGAATTTCACAAGACAATTTAACCTGATGAAAAATATCTTCTTGAGTAACGGGGATAGTTTCTGACATAGCATTTCTCCTGTTTGGATGTGAGTTTTAAATAACGGAGGAGGCAAGGGGAGCAGGGGAAGGAATACTCCACTCACAAGGGTAGGTTTTTTACAATCAGTGAAGAATTAACAAAAGCTAAAGCTTATTGCAGCACAACAATCGCGCTGCATTAAAACGTTGTGATATTGTCGGTTAGCTGCAAAGGTTGTTTGCGTCCAGTGAGCGGAAACGTTAACTATTGTTCCCCCCAGCGATCGCCCTATCCGAATCCATTACTGCCGAGGTAACATTGGATATTCGAGGTAAGAAGTAAAGCGATCGCTTTCGGAAGGCAAGGTTGAAGTTGTCAAACGGGCAACTAACAAGCAATGGATTGAAGCTGAACTGGGCGATCGCCGTCGAGCGAGCTTAATTTTGGGGTTGTTTAAGGTGACTCTCTAATAGCTCGATGTTTTTATGAGGTTCTAGCTGAATTGTTGCATGTATACAACCATACTTTTCTTGCAGCTTTTGTTCTACTGCTTCCACAATCTTGTATGCTTCGCTGATTTCTCGTGGTGCTACTACTAAGTGCATCTCGATAAATATTGCTTGACCTAATACGCCTCTAGAAGTAATTGAATGACAATTAAGTACGCCATAGACATCCGTGACAGTTTTCATAATTTCTCTAGCTGAAATAGCTACGCGATCGCTAAGAAAAGGAACATTCTCTCTAATTACTTCCCAGGCACTCCAAAACACTAAACCTGCCACCAGAAAAGCCAAAACAATATCCAGCCACCCAAATCCCAAGCGTATTCCCCACATCCCAACCAAAAGAACTACTGTCACCCAAACATCACTGAGAGTATGTCGAGCATCGGCTTGTAAAAGTTTGCTATTAAGGGCTTTTCCCCTTTGAGCTTCATATACAGCAACGCCAATATTGATAATCAATACAGCAATCATCATCACTAGACTGAGATCGCTAACTTCGATAGATTCACTGTCCCCAGAGAAAAAAAGACGTTTCACTGCTGAATCCAAGATTTCAATCCCCGCCACAATCAAAAATCCCGCAATTCCTAATGCACCTAAAGATTCAAATTTAGAATGTCCATAAGGATGATCCCAATCTGGTTTAGGATTGGCAAGGCGCATCGCAATTAAACCTAAAATATTGCTGGCACTGTCTGATAAAGAGTGTAGGGCATCTGCTAGCAAACTAAGAGAACCTGTCGCTAAACCCAAGCTAAATTTTGTTTCTAAAACCAACAGGTTCAACCCTAATGTTATGTAAAGTACATTTTGAATTGAACTTTGTCTTTTTGATTGCTGAGAGTTTAGTTCTTGATGAGATAAATTCATCTGCTGCTGCCAAATAGCTGAAAAACAAGTTCTATTTAGCTTAAAATTATCTCATATCTTTAATACTAATATAAGCGCAATCTTACAAAAGTTTAGACGTAACCTTAAAGAATAAATTTAACTTTAACAATTTGTGATGCTTAAGTTTCATAGTTATCTTGTTCTGAGCTTGATGAAAATTGGTTATTTGTACCGTTTTCTGACCAACTAGCTGACATTATTTTTAGTTTTGACTTCAGGCTGATTAATACCTGCTGTAATTGTAGGGGGCTAATGTTGCTATCGGGAACAAAATCCATCTGTACCTCGATTTCAGGAGCAGAGAGGGAGGTGTTATTGTCTAAATTTCTACTGCTAATTTTAGTTGGCGTTAGCTGTTGTTCTTTACCCAATTGAACTAAGAGAGATAGTACTTGTGCTTCGTCTACTGCCAAGCAGTTTACGCGACACTGGTAATAAGTTTCTTGAGGAATTATCGGCTCTATTCTTTGAGCTATTATAGCCTTGTCTAAATTCTCAACCCTCTCTTTTTCTGGATCAAGATTCAAACTTGTTTCTGAAGCTGGAAACAATAAATTAGTGATGAAAATAATTGAGACACTGATATAAGCAGGCAAGAAAAGACCATATCCTACCAAAGAGCCTGCTGCACCTGCACACCAGAGCTGAGTTATAATACTTATATGTTGGGGAGGTGATTGTCTTGCCTGTTGTTGTAAAAAAATGCCAGCACAAAGAATACTGATACCTAACACCAACTGAGAAACAAGTTTGGTTTCTGAAGCTGAACTGACAAGTATGGAAAACATTGCTGCTCCTAAAGCTACTTGGGTATTGGCTTGAATATTTTGCTTAGTTTGATCCCATCTTCTTTCAATTCCGACTGCACTTCCAAGAATAAAAGCAAACAATAATCTTACTAAGATTTTTTGCCAACCAATTGTGTCCATATTTATCCCAGCTAATCATAATCTAAAACAGAATCAAGAGTCGGCTTTTAACAATAACTTTGGATTCACGATCGCTTGGCTCTAACTTTTGTTGGTAATTGCGCTAATAGTTTAAATTAGTCCTAGGGATGACAGGTCTTTTCTAAGGCTATCGGTTTAGAAGCGACTCGTTTTCGTAAGTCTACATTCTGCCAGAATTTAATTATTTTCCTGCCCGTACATTCAGGGAAAAAATAATGAAAGAAATGATGTCCCAATGGATTTACCCAGAGCAGATCATCATCTTTTAAATAATCTGACCAACCTTGTAAAGCAGAGCGATCGACAATACCATCATTATCACTACCACATACCATCATCGGCATTGATACTCCTCCAGATTTTACTCGATCTAACTGATAAAGTGAATGAGCAGTAGGTGCAGTGTATAAATCTTGTTTGAGAATTTCAATGAGATTTTTGACATTTGCTCGGCTTTGATGACCAAACATCATCTCTACCATCCGAGCGAGAACAAGATCTTGACTGCAAGGTAATAGCTTTCGCATTTGATAATAGTGCGCTTGCCAGTCAATGTTTAAAGAGTAACCTACGCCGAGCAAAGTTAGAGATTTTACTCGCTCAGGATGTTGACGAGCATAGAGCAATCCGAGTAAACCACCCGTACCATGACCGATTAGATCTGTCGGTTGAGATCGGGATTTAAGATAGTCGTGCAGTAATGTTAGTGCTATTTCCATAGAACTTGCTTCGTCTAGTTCTTGATTATATTCCCAATAGGCGATGGGTATTTGTTGAGATAAATAGCGAACGATACGACCATCAAAGTCTTTAAAACTAGGATTGGCATTAATCCAAACTGGCGCTGTTGCAGGAGATATCTTCATTTTAAAAAAGTGAGTTTGGGCTTGAATAATGAATGCTTTGATTTTTGGTTGGCATTGCGACAATGATTAACAGCCAGACAGCTACTACAGCCAATTGGTTGCTCGTCATAGATAAAATCTCGGCAGCCAATTGCGGTTTCTGACATCGCCACCAGCGGATTTACCGTACATTTAAGTCGGTAGTCACCTGTAAAGTAGACACATTTATCGCAGGGTATTTGGTGAAGGTGTTTAAGATGATTAATAGCCTGCTTAATCATGAAAAGCGATCGCCAAAATAAGCAAGTAAAAACTAACGTCCAAACACTGAAACATAAGACTAGATGAGGCATGAGTAAATGATTCTAGTGTATTATTACAAGAAAAGGGAAAAGCTCAAGATTAATGTTGGCTCATTACAATCGGATACTTTTCCCATTCTTTGGAGAGGAGAATCCCCAAACTTTTTAAATAGCTATAAGCTCTTAGCCATTAGCTTTTAGCTGATAGCTATTCATTACAGAGCAAATTCAGACTTTAATTGTGTCGTCCATGCCTGAATTCGCTCGTCTGTTAATTCTGATTGATTATCTTCATCTAGAGCCAAGCCTACAAATTTACCACCTTTATCGGCTTTAGATGCTTCATGTTCATAGCCTTCTGTAGACCAATGACCTACTGTTTCACCCCCAAGACTAGAAATCTTTTCTTCTAGGATTCCCATTGCGTCCTGAAAATTATCGGCGTAGCCTACTTGATCGCCAGTACCGAAATATGCCACTTTTTTGCCACTAAAGTCAATATTGTCTAGATCGTCTTCATAGAAACCTTCCCAGTCTGATTGTAATCCGCCAATATCCCATGTAGGACAGGCAATGATAATGCGATCGTAATCGGCAAAATCACTATCAGAGGTATCAGCGATTTCGTGTAGTGCCACAATGCTTGATCCTCCTAAAGCTTTTTGTATTGCTTCGGCTGCTTCTTCTGTTTTACCTGTAGTTGAGCCGTAAAATAGTCCGATTTTAGCCATGATTGTTGTTCCTGTTACTTGATTTTGTGGAATGTGATTTGTCAGTTTTAGATTATTTTTTAGTTATTGAAATTAATTACTATTTATTAAAAGAGATAACAACCTTTGCAGAGAATAGTAAAAAACTAATTTCAATTGTTTTAATTAGAACTAAACATTGAGATTTAGACATTTAGAAATAAGGAATTAGGCATTTGTCGCCACCCAATTCCTCGTCAGACGTGAGAAAAATTCCTCTTCAATATCATACAGCTTATTGCTAAATAATTGCAATAATTTTTGAATAAAAGAATAAAATTAGATCCTGCCAATCAATAACGCTTTCAGCACATCAAAATGATCGTAAACTTGGTAGGCAAAGAATGCGCCACCAACACCGCCGATCAAA
>JBDKJC010000035.1:0-11321 GCA_039796815.1 Cyanobacteriota bacterium
CTGGCTAAAATGGCTCAATTAATGATGGAATATAATCCTCAGCCACCTTTTAATGCAGGAACTCCAGAAACAGCAGGAGAAAAGATCATACAGCCATTGCTACAAATTGGAGAACCTTTAATCAAAGCATTTTGGCAACAAACTAAAGCAACTATGTCTCAGCTTAAACAATAAAGTTTAAGATTGAATTTTCTCAAAGTAGCGATCGCCTTAAATAATTATTTATAGAGTTTGACCAAATTCTCTTAAAGCGATACTAGAACCAACTTGCCATGCGCGATTTACATATTGCCTCACAATTCCTTTGATCGGAAAATCTGGAAAAATAAGACTGGTATCAACTTCTTGATAGCTATTGTTAGTAAAAAGATAAATGTTCAATTCATTTGCTTTATAAATCCAAACTTCGGGAATTTTTAGAGAAATATAATCTTCAATACGAGTAAAAGAAGTAACATCAATTTCTATAGCTAAATCTGGTGGCGGATCGATACTTAAATCCAATTTTCTCTTACCAAGAATTGCTTGATAATTCTCGATATAAAAGCAAACATCGGGTTCTAAACCAGCTTCTTGTCCGTATTTTAAAGTTATCGGGTGAAAACTATCCCAATCTCTACCTTGATGGCGCAGTATTGTTTTAACTAGATCTGCAATAACATCAATTTCTTTGCCATGTTCGGGTAAAGGACTCATTAATAAAATATGATTATCTCGGAAACGAAGACGAGGAATAGAGCGATCGCCTAATTGGTTTAGAAGTTGTTGATAATCGGCTATAGTACCAGGAAATTGTAGTATTGTTCCTGCTGGAAGATCGATTTTATCTGAGGTGATAGTAGGCAGCATTGATTTTAATTTAAATAAAAGGTGAGCTTAATTTATTTATTATGACTACACTTTTAGTTGTCTATTATTATCCATTAAAACTATTGTTGGCGATACTGCTTAGGAGTTAAGCCTACAATCTTCTTGAACACACGGGAAAAATGAGCCTGATCTGAAAAGCCACAATTGATTGCAATATCTACCATCACAGCATTGGAATTATCGAGCATTTTTTTAGCCTGTTCAATGCGATATGATGTCAAAAATTGATAGGGACTTTGACCGATCGTTTGTTTGAATAAACGAGAAAAATGGGAAGGACTGAGATCGGCTTTAGCTGCCATGTCTTCTAATAAAATATTGTGACTGTAATTAACTGCAATGTAATCTAAAACTTGTTTGTAGTGTCGAGCAGTAAAGCTTTTAGAAAATTCATATTCTGATGTTTGTAAACCATATTTAAGAATTAGTTTAGTTAGAAAAATACGGGCAAAAGATTCAAACATCACCTGTGAACCTAGTTCACACTTTAAAGCTTCCAGCAATTGAATTCCAGATTGAGTAATATCTTGGTCTAAAAATTGTGGTAAATCTTTTAACTGTCGATCGCAAAGTAAAATTCCTAACTCGGTTTGAGCAAATTTTTCAAATTTAGCAGGCTCAAGGGTGATAATAATACATTTAGATTTAACGTGCCATCGCCAGCCACTTTCTACACCAGCAGGAGTAACAATAATTTCATTCTTGTGATAAATAAAATCGCGATGTTCTCCATCGCGCCAATTTTCAAGACGATGAGGTTCTTCTCTTAAATTAAGAATAATATGATGTTGTTCATATTTATCGGTGGGCATCGAAGCAGGTTCGGCTTCAAAATATTCTAGAGTAAGTAGTTCGGCTGCCATTGGGCGCACTAAATCGATGCTCTGAATTATTGGCTCACAGGGATAGATATTCTGATAGTTAGACATTTAGACCATTGCTAGCTGTTTAAATTATACTAATCTGCTCAGCAACAATACTAAATTACACGAGCGGGCTTTTACTGTCCTGTTATTATCCCAAATCACTTACTTTGATGAGGTTATCGGCTGTTTTGTTTCCTGGTTTAAATCTGCAACTTTTTGCCGAATTTCTGGATTGTAGAGGCGGAGATAGTTCCAATAATTGCCAAACACTCCCTCAACATAATCTTTGGTTTCAGGAAAAGGTATTTGTTCGACAAAGCGATCGCGATCTTTAATATCGTATTCCTGTAGCCAAGCACTAACATTTCCCGTCCCCGCATTGTAACTTGCCACTGCCAGCAATGAGTCATCTTGATAACGCTGATGATTATGTTCGAGATACCAAGTGCCAATTTTAATATTATCGTCAGGATTGGTTAAAGAATATTTTGCCAGTCCGATTTGATCTGCTACCCATTGAGCGGTAGGTGGAACGATCTGCATTAAACCCACTGCGCCAACTTCAGAATCAATCGTCGGATTAAAAGTAGATTCTTTGCGCATCACTGATATTGCTAAAAGAGGATTAATCTTGTCCTGTTGGGCGTTTTGCAGGATCTGAGTTTTATAGGGAAAAGGAAATAGACTCTGCCAATAAGTCTTGGTTTGACGTAAAGCTTTCCATTGTTCTAATTCTTGGGGGGTTTCTCGTTTAGTCAGATCCCAAATTTGCTGCATTCCCTGGCTATATTGACCGAGTTCTAATAACAGTACTCCTTCGGTATACTGCTCGTTAACCGAGGTTTGCTGAGGATGCTCGATTTCAGACTGGAGTAACAGCCAAGCATCATGATACTGTCCTAAAAGATATAGTTCTTGTAGTGCAGCCGAACCCATTGGTAGTGGTTCATAAGTTTTGGCTAGATCTAAAGTAGGTGAAAGAGAACGCAGTTGGTTAAAATCACCCACATTCCACCCCAACATCACCGCAGCACGCCAAGCCCAATAGGATTGAGGATAAAGCCTAATTACTTGTTTAAAAGTATTTTTAGCTGCTTCTGGCCGATCAATTTGCCTTGCCCATTTACCAGTTGAATACAAAGCTTGGGCAGCAAAATCATGCTCTTGAGGCGATTTAACCACAGGCTGCATCCATTGCCAGGCATCTTCTCGATCGCCATTACCAGCTAGCTCCTGTGCCTTGTGCCAGCGATATTCCGCAGCTGAGGCAGAATCACTATGTTTATTAAGCAGTTTTTGACGCGCATCATTGGCAGCATCATACTTCCCAAATCTTTCATGGACGATCGCTTTAGAACGATAAGCTTCAGGAGCAAGTTCGGGAAACTTAGCGATCGCTTTTTCTAGATAAACTACCGCTTCATCACCACTAGAAATACTAGCAAGATTAATTAAAGCCTGCCCCGCTTCTTGGGAATCATGATATTCTTCCAGTAATTGCTGGTAGATACTTTGAGCAGTATCTAAATTACCATTCCGATGGTAACCCCTGGCAGCACGATACAGATTACGGGGAATTGAGGGGGCAAACATATAGGCATCAGCAGCTTTACGATGCTCTTCATCCCGCCAGTAACCATCCGCAAGCGCTTCCCAATCAGCTGGGGTTAACTTAGCAGAATAATTTAATACTAGGCGATCGCGAATTGGGGTTAAATCTTGAGCGCGACTATATTTTGCTAACAACAGCAGCAATTGATACTGATTGGGGTTTTGCCGCAGACGCTGACGAGCAATATTTTGGCACAGGGGATGATGGGGAAACTGACTAATTTGTTCAGCTGATAGAGGTTGCTTATCTGCGAGCAAGACTAGGGCATTAACAGTTAAAGGAGAGTTCGGATAATTTTTAATTAAATAGTTAAGAGTTTTTTTGGCTGCCTGTGGTCGATTATCTTGCTGATATGCTTGAGCGATTTTAAACAGAATTTGCGGACGCAAAAGAGGATAATCTTGGCTTAGTTCTTGAAGATAAGTTAGAGCCTGTTTCCCTTTACCCTGTTGAATTAAATCCGTTGCGAGTAAATAATGAGCGCGTTGACGATCTCTAAGTTGTTGGGGCGATAAACCGCTTTC
The DNA here is from genome assembly GCA_039796815.1 of Cyanobacteriota bacterium. Classification (GTDB taxonomy): domain Bacteria; phylum Cyanobacteriota; class Cyanobacteriia; order Cyanobacteriales; family Xenococcaceae; genus Waterburya. The sequence continues at coordinate 3,873 of JBDKJC010000035.1, forward strand.
TGGCTGGTTAATTAGAGCAATTAATTGAGACTGTCGAGCAGTCGGAGTCAGCGATCGCAAACTAGTCAAAGAAGATGTTTGAATTTGTTGCCCAGACTTGAAGAATCGTTCCTGACAACTGCGTAAACTAAACCAACCCAAACTACACAGCAAAACTAGCGCCACCAGCTTATGTTGCTTTTTGATGGGAAATCTTTTTCTCGGTTGAAGTTTAACTTGAGGTTGAGATTGTTTAGGTCGCACGGGTGATTTTAGCATGAAGTCAACTAGCGGGAACTGAAAATTATTTGTCGGTCAGAGTTAAAGCTTGCCTAGATCTTTGACATCAGGCACTGTTAGATATTATGTAATGCTCCTTGCTCGCGATTATCAAACTAACTAAGTCCCTTGAAGCAGATTCAAAGGCGTATAAGTTAGCGTTGCTGAGTAAGTCTGGAACTATGATTACTTGCTTTGCGTCAAATGTTCGTAACTAATCCATAAAATAAATAATATTTTTTGCCTAGTCATGTTTAACGCAAAATATCCTAAAATAGCTACCTCTAGTCTAATAATTTTGTCTGTTTTGGCAGCGACAATTAGTAGCTTTGCTAATATAACCCCTGCTCAAGCCCAGTTGTTTCCTGAATCAGAATCAACTAGAGATCGAGATTATACCCCCTCAAGCAGAGATCGGCGTCTGGGAAATAACACAATTCCCGAGGGGTTTGTCATTCCCATCGAATACGAGGAAGAAAAAATTTTAGTTACGCCTGAAGAAACCGTTCCCATTACTTTATTAGTAGCGGCTGATATTAAGGACAGCAGACGGAATATTTTGATTCCTTATGGCAGCGAAATCATGGGAGAAATTCGACCTAGTGACGATGAATCTGGTTCGTTTTTTATGGCGGATAAAATCGTATTACCTGACGGCACAACTAAGTCAATTGACGCAGTTTCTGAGGTAGTAACCCGTAGAGAGACAGTTAAAGAAAATGCTAAGGCTGGAGATATTCTGCAAGGCGCGGCTATTGGCGGTACTGCTGCTGCGATCCTATCGGAAATTTTCGGCGATATTGGCGCATTAGAAGTCTTGGGCGGAACTGGTGTTGGCGCTATAGCTGGAGTGTTGCTGGGAAAAAATGAAGTAGAATTAGTTTCCATCGATCCCAACAACGATTTAGATTTGACTTTAATGAGCAGTTTGACAGTGCGCTAAATCTTCAGTAAATTTTTAGACTGTCGTTACATTATTCAACAACTTCAAAAAATTAATCATCCGATCCCAAATAGTTCTGGGATCTAACTGAGTTGGAAAATAAAGGTTACGAGATCTCCTTTGCCTAAAGCGATGCGATCGCCAGTTCTTAGCCGATGACGATTGCCTTTTTGCAAGGGAGCATGGTTAATATAGGTACCATTAGCACTGCCTGTATCTTCTACATAGTATGTATCTCCTTCAATTCTAATATCAGCATGAACTCTTGATACGACCTCAGAATCAGGAAATCCAGAAACATCAATATCAGGTGGAATTTGATCGTTTGGTTTACCAAAATGAACTACGTCTAGACTTGAAGGAATTTCGATAGTGGTGTTGGTTTGTAGATGTAGTAGACTTGCTTTTTGGATTTGTAGCTGTGTTGCTCCTGGTATTCCCGCCGAGCTAAAAGTTTGACTTCTTCCAGGAACTGAAGCTTTTGGAGCTTGATACAGATTTTCGGCGATCGCGCCAGTTTCATGACTATTTTCTAAAGATGCAGATTCGCTTACTGGAGTTTTGCCATCCAAGTTTAAATTGGGTATTTCTGAGGGAAAGGGCGTAACATCGTCATTATAAAGACTTGGTGTGTTTTGAACAAATTCAGTGTCTGGAGGTTCTGGGGAAAAATTGTTGGTTGCGCTCGTCGGTTCAACTTCAGGAAATCCAGTGGGTAGTGGCGAATTTTGAGCCATGGTTTGCATGTCATCATCTCGATCGTCGTGATCGTCCCAAGGACTCTGGATTGGTGATGTCATCCCAGCTTCGGGTAATATATCTGAGCTACTACTAGATAAAGGTAGTTCCTCAGTTAAAGACATTTCTTCTAGGGAGATATCAGGTGGCGCACCAATGGCAGTTTCTTGTAAACCTGCGACGGCGGGGGAATTTTCTGCTTGTAAATTAAAGCCACATTGACCACAAAAAGTAGCATCTGTTTGCACTGAAGCCCCACAATTAGGACAGCTAGTGGTAGCTGGCAGAGGAGTGTAACAATTTTCACATTGCAAAGATCCTTCAGGATTTTGATGGTTGCAACTGGGGCAAGTAATCATAAGGGTTTTAAAGTTAACTATTTCAATATTAACGACATATGTATTTTTTTATCTCACTATACTATCGTGAGGGTGTAAGGTTGGTAAAAATTAGTCATCGAAAGTGTATTGATTTGATGAAGCTAGTAATGCTCAAGAACTTTTCTCTAGTTCTGCTGCTGCTGCTTGGTCTAATAGCCATAATAATTCTCCTTGGGGTTGAATTAAACGAGATGGATATTGCATTTCGTCTCCTTGAGCAGCAAAAACCTGTTTCAGTGCAGAACGTTTACCCGCTCCTGCAATCATAAACAAGACGTAGTTTGCCTGATTAATCAGCGGGACAGAAAAAGTTAAACGAGGTTGACCATCTTTGTTACCTACTGTGATTAGGCGATCGCGAACTGATAGAGCATCTGTATGGGGAAACAGCGAGGCAGTATGTCCATCATCTCCCATACCCAATAAAATTAAATCAAAACTAGGAAATCCCTGGGGCTTTTGGAAAAACTCTCTCAATTCAGCTTCATGTCGTTGAGCATCTTGTTGAGGATCTGAACCTGTAGTTTGCATCGGATGAATATTACTCGCAGGGATTTCGATCTGATCTAACCAGGCTTGGCGAGCCATTAACTGATTACTGTCTTGATGAGTGGCGGGGACATAGCGCTCATCTCCCCAAAAAACATGTATTTTTGACCAGGGTAAAGATTCAGTCGCCAAGGCTGCATAAAGAGATTTGGGTGTACTGCCACCAGATAAGGCGATCGTGAAGCGGTCATTTACTTCTAGTGTCTGATGTATTAGGTCGATAACGATTTCATGCGATCGCTTAATCACAGCCGATTGATCGGCTAAAATCTCTACATTTTGGTTAACAGTAGCCATTTTAAATTTTCCCCAGGTCAAAAAAATATTTATTTATTATTGATTTAGGTTGAAAAGACTCGTAATTATGTGCAAAAGTCTAGTTTAAACATTGTTCATTTTTTGTTAATTTTAGAACTTTCAACCGAAAATATGACCAAAATTTAAATATATTTAGGACTTGTCTAGATGTTAACCCTCATTCTAGCTTTTGGCTTAACCTAGATCTGGGGATCGACATTTAAATGCGGAAATCGGGTAAAACATAAGCTAAAAAGCAAGCAGCTCAATCCACATATTTGTGTTGATGTCAACACTTGCAACAATTATTCATAAGCTTTAAAACTAGTATATGGAGTGCAATAATACAATTTTAGTTGTAAGGAGAGTAATAGCTCTGTGCTACAACGTTTGAAGCAAGATTTAAAGAACGATTTAATTGCGGGTTTGCTGGTAGTAATTCCTCTAGCAACAACTATTTGGTTATCCGTTTCTACCGCGAGATGGGCGATCGATTTGTTTACCCGTATTCCCAAGCAAATTAATCCTTTTGATGGTTTAAATCCTATCCTGACGGATGTGCTTAATTTTTCGGTAGGGTTTACCGTGCCACTACTGAGCATTTTAATTATCGGTTTGATGGCACGAAATATTGCTGGGCGCTGGTTATTAGACTTTGGAGAACGGTTTCTACAAGCGATTCCTCTGGCTGGTTCAGTCTATAAAACTCTTAAACAAATCTTAGAAACTCTTTTGAGTGATTCTAAAAGCAAATTTAGAAGGGTGGTACTAGTAGAATATCCCCGTAAAGGAGTTTGGACAATGGGGTTTGTCACAGGTAAAATTAGTCCCCAGCTACAGAATCATCTTCAAGAAGAAGTAATTAGCGTCTTTATTCCGACTACTCCTAATCCAACTTCTGGTTGGTATACTGTAGTTCCGCAACGGGAGGCACTCGATATTGATATTTCGATTGAAGATGCTTTTAAAATACTTATCTCTGGGGGAATTGTAAGTCCAGAAATGCCAGAGGTTAAATCAACGGGTTCGGTTGCCAAACCGTCTAAACCAGTCATGGTTGAAAATAATTTTATTAACGAACAGCCGGGACTAATTTCTGTAGAAGAAGAAAGTTAATTGAAACAAAACAGTATAATGATTGAGCTTGATGGAATTATTAAGCATCTATATTTTGATTCACTATTACTAAAACATGGCTCTGCGTAAACAACCCCGAAGTATTGCTCGCGAATTAGCACTGCTAAGTATTAGTCAAGTCAAAACTAAACAAGGCAAGCTAACCCAAGAAGATTTAGACAGCCTGGTTTTAGCAGCTATTCGTACCTTGACCATTGAAGTACAGGATAACCTGGAAACAGCATCAGCCCAAATCAAACGCGGGGAAGAACGTCTATTAAATAGCGAAACTCGTGCTAGTGATTTAAATAGTGCCAAAGTAATGATTCAGGAAGCCCTGGCAGTCTCTCAAGCAGCAATTAATCGAGTTGGGATGGCGATCGAATTTCCCGAATTTTTGCAGCTCACAAATAAAGAACAGGTAAGACAATACGCTACAGAATTAATTGTCACTGTCAACGATTATCGCCAAGAAATTGAAGCAGCAATTGAGAATGTCTTGGTGGGTTGGCAACTTAGTCGTTTAGCTAAAATAGATCGTGACATCCTCAGAATTTCCGTGGCAGAGATGCTCTACTTACAAGTGCCAGAAAAAGTAGCTATCAACGAATCAGTAGAATTAGCCAAACGCTACTCCGATGAAGATGGGTTTAGGTTTATTAATGGTGTCTTACGTCGCTTAAGCGATCGCCGTCAAGAAAATACTGAAGTATTATCAACAACAGACACAGCAGACACAGCAGACACAGCAGATAGAGAAATCTTAACTTCGTCTGAAGTCGAAGAGACAGAGCCTTCGGTCAAAGATAGACCATTAGACATCTTACCGATTGTGCAGCCCAGTTCTTCCGATCGAGATTAGGCGATCGCTTGATTCAGCTTTACTCCTCATCTAAAAATCGCTCTAAAATTAAGGAATTACTATCTTCTGGTTAAGTTTTCTTACTAACAAATTGTCATGCAAACTTTTTTACGGCGGATTGTTAAATTCTGGCGGAGTAAAATTAATCCTAAAATAGCTACTTTAATTACGACAGTCGGTATAGTCGGCTTAACCACTTGTCTACTAATTATTTATCTCGTTGCTCAAATTTCTGATGAAGTTTTAGAACGAGAGGCTTTTGCTTTTGATAAGACAATTCTGCTGTGGATTCATTCCTTTGCTAATCCAACCCTCGATCGCATTATGCTTTTTATTACCAGTTTCAACAACCCAGATCTAGTTTCTATTATCGCAGGAGTTGCTTTCATCCTGTTGCTATGGAAACACTGTTATTCGGAAGCTAAAATATTTGCTATTGATTGTGCTGGTGGTGTCATCCTCAGCTATGGTTTAAAGTCTGTGTTTGGTAAAACTCGACCCGATCTGTGGCAATCTGCGGTTAAAGAAGTGTCTTATAGCTATCCTAGCGGTCATGCTTTAGGTTCGACGGTTTTGTATGGATTTTTAGCCTATTTATTTGCTACTCGCTTTCCCCAATTTTCAGGACTAATTTATCTGCTGGCAGTTGTTTTGATTGGTACAATTGGTTTGAGTCGTCTGTATTTGGGAGTACATTGGCCAACTGATATTTTAGGTGGTTATGGTATTGGTTTTTTATGGCTGACTTTTTGTATCACCATGCTGAAGTTACAGAAAATGAAACAACTAAAAACCGAGTAGGCGATCGCGAAGCCTTCCCAGAGGGAAATCGCCTTGCATTTTATCTGCTTATTTTTGCAAGATAAAGGTAACTTGTAAATGCTGATAAAAAACTAGAAATTGAATTGGTGACAAATATCAACAAAAGTTTAACCAGGTTATTAGGCGAAAGAGCGATCGTTATCGGCGGGAGTATTGCGGGCTTGCTTAGTGCGCGGGTGTTGGCTGATTATTTTCAGCAGGTATTAATTCTTGAGCGCGACATATTACCCGAAACTCCTAAAGTGCGTCGTGGTGTTCCCCAATCGGTTCAACCGCATGTCTTGTTTACCAAAGGCTATCGAATTTTAGAGGAATTTTTTCCTGGTATTGCATCACAGCTAGAGCATAACGGCGCATTGAGTATTGATTGGGCAAGAGAATTTAAGCATTATACTGAAGGGCATTGGGGTACAGAAGCAATAGAACCTTCCGAAATTGTGTCTATTACCTGTAGTCGCTATTTATTAGAGTGGACAATTCGCCAAGAGTTAGTCAAGCTGCCAAGAATTAAAATTCTCGAACAAAGTAAGGTTTCAGGATTACTTTACGATCGCGCGACAGATCGAGTAACGGGAGTACAGCTACATTCTACACAACAGCTAACCGCCGATTTAGTCGTAGATGCCAGCGGTAGAAGTTCCCAAGCTACTCAGTGGTTACAAGAGATCGATTATCCTGCTGTACCAGAAACTGTAGTTAACCCTTTTTTGGGCTATGCTACCCGCCGTTATCAATTACCAGCTAATTTTAAACCTGACTGGAAAGTATTGTTAATCTCGCAAACTCCACCAGAAAACACTCGCTTAGGCTATTTAGCCAGAATTGAAAATAATGAACTAATTGCTACCTTGGGTGGTTATGGTAAGGACTTTCCTCCCCTCAATGATTCAGGATTTTTACAATTTGCTCGGAGTTTAACACAGCCAGATTTCTATGAGGCGATCGCTAATGCTCGTCCGACATCGCCAATTTATGCTCATCGCGCCACGGCTAACCGTCGTCGAAACTATCACCAGATTAGGCTTCCTGCTGGCTTAATTGCTTTAGGAGATGCTGTATGTGCTTTGTGTCCTGTATATGGACAGGGAATGACCGTCAGTGCTTTGGGAGCAAAAACCTTACAGACTTGGTTGAATAAATCTACCAGGGGTAAATTAGATAATAATCGCTTCCAAAAGCAACTAGCAAAGAGTAATTCTTTTCACTGGATGCTTGCCACTAGCCAAGATTCTCGCTTTCCCACCACAGTCGGCGGTCAACAGCGTAAAAATAGACCAATAGATAAATTAATGACAGGCTATATGAACAGATTGCTAGCTAAATCGGCTTCTGAACCTAATTTACAAGTAATGTTTTTAGAAGTTGCTCATTTATTGCGATCGCCCTTATATTTCTATCATCCTGCGGTTGTGTGGCAGGTTTTGACATCATCAAAGAATCTTGCATCCGACTAATACTTCTTTGTGTGGCGATCGCTATTAAAA
>JBDKJC010000036.1:0-11230 GCA_039796815.1 Cyanobacteriota bacterium
ATCGACAATCGTTCCCATGACAGTCGCGTAGGTACTTGGGCGACCAATACCTTCTTTCTCTAGGGTTTTAACTAAGGATGCTTCGGTGTATCTAGCTGGAGGTTGGGTTTCATGTCCAATAGCTTCTAATTCTTTACAGTCGGGTTTATCTCCCTTTTTTAAAGGAGGCAAAGGAACTGCCTGATCTTCTAAAGCTGCATCAGGGTTATCTGAACCCTCAACATAGGCACGGAAGAAACCAGGAAAATCAATTTTCTTACCGTTGGCGCGAAAAACGGCGTTGTCTACAGTGATATCAACGGCAATTTGGGTCAGGCGCGCATCTGCCATTTGACAGGCAACAGTCCGTTTCCAAATTAGGTCGTAAAGCTTAAACTCACGGTCTTTGAGCTTGGTTTCTTGGGGTGTACGAAAAGACTCTCCCGCAGGACGAATAGCTTCATGGGCTTCCTGTGCGCCCTTATTAGTAGTGCTATATTGACGAGGCTGAGGGCTAAGATATTCCTTACCATATCTCTGCTCAATACATTCCCTGGCAGCGGCGATCGCCTGTTCGGACAAATGTACTGAATCGGTTCGCATGTAGGTAATAAAACCTTTTTCATAGAGCTTTTGCGCTACGCTCATGGTTTCTCTGGCAGATAAACCTAATTTACGGTTGGAGTCGATCTGTAGAGTTGAAGTAATAAAAGGAGCATAGGGCTTACGCTTAGAAGCTTTTTCTTCCCGATTTGTTACTGTCCAAGTCTGGTCGATAATTTTTTCTTTTAACTTGTTGGCTTCTGTTTCATTCAGTAGCACCACATCTCGACCTTCGGCGATCTTGCCCGTATCGGGATCGAAGTCACTACCTGTAGCTAATCTTTTCCCATCTAAAGTAATTAGCTTCGCTTCAAACGGCTCTTTGTCCTGTTCCAAATCTGCTTTAAGATCCCAATAACCCCCAGACTGGAATGCCCGACGTTCTCTTTCTCTGAGGACAGTTAAGCGTACTGCTACAGATTGAACTCGCCCTGCCGATAAACCCCAGGAAATTTTTTTCCACAGTAAAGGGGAAACGGTATAACCCACCAGACGATCTAAAATACGTCGTGTTTCTTGAGCATGTACAAGATCTTGATCTACGTCACGACAATCTTGCAGGGCTTTTTGAATTGCCTCTTTGGTAATCTCATGAAATACCATGCGTTTGACTGGCACTTTAGGCTTGAGGATCTCCAGTAAATGCCAGCTAATACTTTCTCCCTCTCGGTCTTCATCTGTTGCCAGAATTAGCTCGTCTGCGCTTTTCAGGGCGGTCTTTAATTCTTTAACTATCTTTTTTTTCTTGTCAGGCACAACATAGATTGGCTGGAACTTATCTTCAATGTTGATGCCCAAAGTAGCCCACTTCTTATCCTTAAAAGCAGGGGGTATCTCTTTAGCTGAGGGGGGCAAATCTCGGACGTGACCCATTGATGCCTCAACCTGATAGCTAGAGGGTAAATAATTACGAATAGTACGCGCTTTGGCAGGAGACTCGACAATAACTAATGTTGACATATGAGATGGAATTAACGCAGTAAGATAGCTAGGATGAAATTTCTCTAGAAATTTTTCTGATCTATTTTTCTAATCTATAGTTATATTCCCCTAAACGACAAATATCTTTGTTGATTAATTTTGGAGTGAAAATGGTGAATCAATCAGTGTAATCGGCTTTAGCCTGGTTTTTACCATAACCTAAATTAACCTCTAGTTAATCTTCAGTTTGTTAAATAGCCAAAACATAATAAGCTGAAACAGGATCAGGATAGAGAGTTACAATCCTTTGTATAGCTCCTACAGCAATTTTTCAACTGTATTTATATCTGACTGTATGTAAATCTATGGATTTTTCTAGCACTGTAGCCTCTCAGCTCCATGCAGCGGCAATTTTACCCGAAGGTATTGTGATCGTGACGCTCATGGTTGTTCTCATTGGCGATTTAATCTTTGGGCGAAGCTCCTCCCGCTGGTTGCCCTATCTAGCTATCTTCGGATTACTAAGTACCCTTATAGCCCTCTTTTTTCAATGGAGCAATCCTCAAGCGATCGCTTTTTTAGGTTCGTTTAATGGTGATAATCTTAGCATTGTCTTTCGAGGTATAGTTGCTCTCTCGGCATTGGTGACGATTCCCATGTCTATTCGCTATATTCAGCAATCGGGAACATCTTTGGCAGAATTTATCGCCATTCTGCTTACCGCCACCCTTGGAGGTATGTTTCTCTGTGGAGCGAATGAGTTAACCATGGTGTTTATCTCCCTAGAGATGTTAAGTATCTCTTCCTACTTGATGACGGGCTACATGAAGCGCGATCCCCGTTCTAATGAAGCTGCCCTCAAGTATCTCTTAATCGGTGCTGCTAGTTCGGCAATCTTTCTATATGGCATGTCTTTGCTTTACGGTTTGTCGGGAGGAGAAACAAATCTTAATACTATCGCCGCTAAGATTACGACCGTTAGCGGTGTAGAGTCTCTTGGTTTAGCTATCTCTTTGGTATTTATCATTGCGGGTATTGCCTTTAAAATCTCGGCTGTTCCTTTTCACCAGTGGACACCAGATGTTTACGAAGGTTCTCCCACTCCTGTAGTTGCTTTTCTCTCTGTTGGGTCAAAAGCTGCGGGTTTTGCCCTAGCAATCCGTCTTTTAACCACTGCTTTTGGTTCGCTTACCGAACAGTGGCACTTTATCTTTACCGCCCTGGCAATTCTCAGTATGGTATTGGGGAACGTAGTAGCTCTTGCCCAAACTAGTATTAAGCGGATGTTGGCTTATTCTTCCATCGCCCAAGCTGGGTTTGTGATGATCGGTTTAATTGCCGGGACAGAGAATGGCTATTCCAGCATGATCTTCTATCTGTTCATCTACCTGTTTATGAACTTAGGTGCGTTTAGCTGTATTATTCTCTTCTCTCTGCGTACGGGGACAGATCAAATTAGTGAATATGCGGGACTATATCAAAAAGATCCCTTGCTTACCCTTTGTTTAAGTATTTGTTTGCTTTCTCTCGGTGGTATTCCGCCAATGGCAGGCTTCTTCGGCAAAATTTACCTATTCTGGGCAGGTTGGCAAGCTGGACTATATGGACTTGTATTGCTCGGCTTAATCACCAGCGTCATCTCAATTTACTACTACATTCGAGTCGTCAAAATGATGGTAGTTAAAGAACCCCAAGAAATGTCCGAATCCGTCAAAAACTATCCCAAAATCAATTGGAAGCTTCCAGGAATGCGTCCCCTACAGGTAGGAATTGTTGCTTCGGCAATTATTACTTCTATTGCTGGAATTTTATCCAATCCGCTGTTTACTCTAAGTTCTAGTTCTGTTGCCAGTACGCCGATTTTACAGTCTAGTGTAATTACTCAAGAAATACCTGAGACTACAATTCAAGTTTCCACAATCGAAACGGCTTCACCTCAGCTGTAAGCTGTAAGCTGTAAGCTATAAGCTAAATAAGATTTAATCTAATTAGGCTCGCTGCGGTGGGCTTTTTTTATTGATCTAGGGGCGACAAATCAAGTTCGGGATATCCAGAATAATATGATTAAAATGCGATCGCCTTTAATTATGATACTTTTATGAAAGTAAGAGACGCAATTAGAAAACTAGAACAAGACGGTTGGTATCTAAAACGGACTAGAGGTAGCCATCGTCAGTTCAAGCATCAATCAAACCAGGGACAGTTACAGTATCGGGTAAACTTAGTAAAGATGTTCCTGTTGGCACTTTAAAAAGCATTTGGAAACAAGCTCAAATCGAAGAGGACTAGAAATATGCGCTATGCAGTGATCGTTGAGAAGGGTGAAAATAGCTATGGTGCTTATGTTCCTGATTTACCTGGTTGCGTAGCAGTAGGAGATACACCAGAAGAAGTTAAAGCTTTAATTCAGGAAGCCATAGAATTTCATTTGGAAGGTTTACAAGAAGATGGAGAATTAATTCCTCAACCCAATAGCTCTATTGAGTATGTAGAAGCTAAGATATCCGCATAAGAATTTATTTTGTCAAAGTATAAAGCGATCGCCTTTGTTTCTTCATACGTGATGAATCATATTAATCACCTCACCTATCTAAACTTACGAGATCGGCGAGCGCGCTAAAAAAAGTATTAAAAATAACATCGCCACGTATCAATTCTCCCGTCATCACTACCACTCACTAAAGTTTGATGATTAGATGCGATCGCCATAGTCTGAATTTTGCCAGATTGAACTTTGATACTGCTAATTTCTTCGCCTGTTTCTAGCTGCCAAACCTTGATTGTTTGATCCCAGCCACTACTAAATAAAGTTTTACCGTTAAGACTAAAAGTTAGGCTGGATACAATAACTAAAGACTTTACTATATCAGTATGACCCCGAAAAGTGGTGATTCTCTGACCTGTATTTATATCCCACAGTTCAATTTCTCGATTATTATTAATACTGGCAAACATTTGATTATTAGAACTAATAACTACTGATGTAATAGGTTGATTTGCTGCTTGGATTGATTTGTAGTGTTTCAGAACTATAGTCTTAACAGTTTTTTGGGGAGAAGAAGTATTTGTTTTAGGTTTATAGGTATTAGGAGGAGATGACGCAGTTTTGTTCTTGACTTTAATGACTGTGATTCCACACCTGCTTAAACTGAAGACCCCAAAATTTTTAGGCTAGCCAAAACTTAAGTATCTATCTTTGCTTCTTTCTTAGCGTCTTGGCGTCTTGGCGCGAGACTTCTACTCTTTGACGGCTAATTTCTTTAAAGCAGAAATTGCATGAAGTTGAACTTTGCGATCGCTATCTGTGGCAAGCGCTTCTAAAACTGGGGTAGCAGAGCGATCGCCTAACTCCCCCAAAGATGTTGCTAAGGCTTGTCTAATCGAGGCTGACAATGATTGTTGCTGTTGCCAAAAAGTAATTAATACTTGAGTTGACTGATGCTTTAGTTTTGGAGTAGCATTTCGCCCCAGAACGATAATGATCTCTTGTCTGATTAGCTCACTGGAGTTAGCTAGAGCCTTTTCTAGATTAGCGATTCCCGAACTGAGCTTGCTCCAGCCTAAAGCTTTAACTAAATCTAACTTGAGGCTGACTGGCGTAGTATCGGCTTGCAATACTTCAAACAGAGCATGAGTAGCGCTTGCTTGGTGCATTCTGCCTAAAGAAATTGCTGCTTGGCTACAAACTTCGAGGTTTAAATCGTAGAGTAAAGGTTGTAAATGGTTAACCAAGTCCACTGCTTGACAGAGATCGGGGCGAAAACCTAAAGAGATCGCTGCTTCTTTTCTGACGTTGCTCGCTCGATCTTGTAAGGCTGTAATCAATACAGGTGGGATCCGCCGATCGTGGAAGCTACCTAAAGCATTAATCGCCATGGCGCGTAATTCTGCATCCTCATGGGTGGTGATGGTTAATAGGGGGGTAATGGTAGAGGCAGAACGAATGTAGGATAAAGACTTAGTTGCCAAAAAACAATATTTAGGTTCTGAGAGTAAATCTACTAAAGCGTCAATAGCGCGATCGCCAATTTTAATTAAAGTCTTGCCAGCAATGCTAATTAATTCATTGTCACTAGATTGCTGGAGTAATTGCACTAAAGTTAAGACAACTGACTGTTCGGGAAAATTACCGAGAATTTGGCAGATAAACCAACGCACTTCTGCTTCCACTGTTTCATCTAAAGCTAAAATATTAAGCGGAGTAACGATTTGCTGACCCAAAAGCGGAAAAAGCTTAGTAATTTCCCATTTATACTGAAAATCGGCTTTAATCAACATCTCTAATGCTAGATCAAAAACCATCTGCCAATCCTTTGGATTTAAAAGTAACTGCTGACTATTATTGTCAGATTTACGCTGTGGTAATTGTTGCAGCTGATTACTAACTTCTAACCAATTTTGCGCTTGTGCTGCTTTGAGTGCCTGTTCCAAGATTACTTTAGCCAAAGATTGATTCGCTCTTGTTTCTGGTTTAATATAAGTCACGCGATCGCTACTCTCACCATCAATAAATTTACAAATTGCTAAAAAAAATAGTTCTCAAAACTTTAATTTAGTTTTAATTATTATTTGATTTTCAACTCCTACTGGTAGCATAAAGCACCAATAACCTGGCAAATGTAGAGTGAGAATGAAATCAATGCAGATCGATCATAGCAAAACCTGATTTTGTCTAGAGTAAATAATATTTAGTTAATGAGCAACTTTCAAACCATTGTCGTTAAAATTGGTACTTCTAGTCTGACGCAACCGACAGGACAAATTGCGATCGCCACTATTGCTTCTTTGGTAGAAACTTTAAGTTATTTACGCTCTCAGGGACACAGAGTTGTCTTAGTTTCCTCTGGTGCGGTGGGCATCGGCTGTGCCAGACTAAATTTAGAGGAAAGACCGCGAAAAATAGCTCTAAAACAGGCTGTAGCAGCAGTCGGGCAGGGGCGTTTGATGCGCATTTATGACGATTTGTTTAGTAATTTACAACAGGCGATCGCTCAAGTATTATTAACTCGACGGGAATTAGTCGAGCGCAACACCTATGTAAATGTTTCTAATACGTTTCGAGAACTACTAGACTTAGGGGTAATTCCGATCGTCAACGAAAACGATACCGTGGCAGTAGACGAACTAAAATTTGGTGATAATGATACCCTCTCGGCTTTAGTTGCGAGCTTAGTTAAAGCAGATTGGTTATTTCTGTTAACTGATGTAGATCGCATGTATTCTGCCGATCCCAAGACTGTGCCTCATGCTCAACCAATTAAATTAGTAAGTAGTGATGAGCTTAATCAACTTCAGGTTGATGCGGGATCTAGTGGTTCACAGTGGGGGACAGGTGGCATGGCAACTAAACTTGCCGCAGCACGAATTGCTACGAGTACCGGAGTTAGAACCGTGATTACTCAGGGAAAGCAGCCCCAAAATATTTTAGAAATTTTGCAGGGTAAAGATTTAGGCACTCAGTTTGAACCTCAACCCCAAACTGATAATGCGCGCAAACGCTGGATTTCTTACGGTTTAATTCCAATGGGCAAGCTATATTTAGACGGTGGTGCAGTTAAAGCCATCACCAATCAAGGAAAATCATTACTTCCTGCGGGAATTGTAGCGGTGGAAGGAGAATTTTCAGCCACCGATGCAGTACTGCTATGTAACAAAGAAGGGGTTGAATTAGGTCGAGGTTTGGTTAACTATAACAAGAGTGAAATTGAACAAATCAAAGGACATCATTCAACCAAAATTGCCACAATTTTAGGTTACGACAGCGTAGATACAGTGGTGCATCGTAATAATTTAGTGATGAAAGAGAATATTTAATCCGACTGAGGTAAAGATGACTATTAAAGTTTACGGCATACCCAATTGTGGGACTTGTAAAAAAGCGATCGCCTGGTTACAGGATAACAATCTGGAATATGAATTTATCAATACTAAAGATCATCCTCCCGATCAAAAAATGATTACTAGTTGGGTGAAGGCACTGGGTAGTAAGGCAATGCGCAATACTTCGGGTAAGTCTTACCGCGCTTTAGGTGAAGCACGAAACAGCTTCAGCGATCGACAATGGATTGAGATTTTTGCTCAAGATGCTATGTTGCTTAAACGACCTTTGTTTACTAAAAATAATCAAGCGGTATTAGTTGGCTTTAAGATTTCGCCAGCAGAATTAAAAGAGAAATTAAGCTGATGAAAAATAGTTAAAAATGATTGAAGCCGTAATTTTTGATCTCGATGGCTTATTGATAGATTCTGAACCTCTGTGGCAAGAAGCAGTGATCCTGGTATTTAAACAGGTTAATTTGCTGCTGACTAGTGAACTATATCGGCAAACTCAAGGTTTAAGAATAGATGAGGTGGTGGACTATTGGTATCGGCAATATCCTTGGACTAATTTAAGCAAGCTGGAGGTTGAAGAGTTAATTGTGAGCAAAGTAATCGAATTAATTCATCTCAAGGGTCAACCCCTTCCAGGAGTCGCTCAGGCGATCGCTTTTGTCAAAAAACAGAATGTCAAGATTGCTTTGGCTTCTTCTTCAGCATCCCAGATTATTCAAGCTGCCTTACAAAAGCTCGACTTAACCGAGGTGTTTGTCGAAATTTATTCAGCGGAATTTGAAGTGTTGGGCAAACCTTATCCAGGAGTCTACTTAACTACCGCCCAGAAATTGAATGTTCCTCCTCAATCTTGTCTGGCTTTGGAAGACTCAATCAACGGCGTGTTAGCTGCCAAAGCTGCTCAAATGAAGTGTATCGCCATCCCAGAAGCAATACAGCAACAATATCCTCAATTTGCGATCGCCGATCTGATTTTAAACTCTTTAACAGAATTAAATGAGTCTGTTTGGAATAGTCTAAATTCACTTACCTAATTTACCTGTGTCTTTAATTCCTGCAAAACCTTCTCGGCATGAGCTTTGACTCTAACCCGATCCCAAACTTGAACAATTTTACGCTCGGGAGAAATTAAAAAAGTAGAACGCACGACTCCCATATATTCTTTGCCCATAAATTTCTTCAAGCGCCATGCACCATAAGCCTCAATCACGACATGTTCAGGATCGCTTAATAGCTTTAAAGATAAATCTTGCTTATCAATAAATTTACAGTGTGACTTTACCGAATCTGGACTTACACCGATAATGCTTGTCCCTAGCTCTTCAAACTCTTTGGCATAGGCGGTGAAATCTTTGGCTTCAGTAGTGCAACCAGGAGTATTATCTTTGGGGTAAAAATACAGTACTAGCCAACGATCTGAATTATCTCGCAGACTAACAACAGTCTCGTTTTGATCTTGGGCGGAGAAATCTGGCGCATCTTGTCCTACTTGAGGAATATTGGTCATCTCGATCAAAGGTAATTATATATTTGCAGTTGCCTATTGGAACTTAATCCCTGGTTCAGTATAAATAACTAAGAGTTGAAATTAAAGCAAAACAAAACTTTAGTAAATATACAGTTTTTATAAGGCTTTATTTCGAGGATGATTAATTTTAGAGTTGAAAAATCACAATATTTGATTAAAACACTGCTAAAGTTCCTGATTAGGCTAGTTACAAAATCACTTCATAGCCAACTAATCGTCATAGTCTTGCTCCAAAGCCCAGTCGATCAAGCTGGGTTTTTTTTTGTCTTGAATAACTTCAATCGCGATAAATTAGTCAGAGTTCCCGCCAATTGTTACCTCTTTAATTCTTAAGCTAGGTCCTCCGCAACCAACGGCTAATCCTGACTGCCCTCCTTTTCCACAACCGCCAGACTCATCCCAATAGAAATCATCGCCGATCGCTTCAATATTTGCCAAGGTTTTAAATACATTGCCTGAGAGGGTTACATCCTTAACGGGTTCGGCTAATTTACCTTGACGAATCATCCAAGCTTCCCCCGCGCTAAAGGTAAACATTTCACCGTTAGTCATTCCTCCCAGCCAATTACGAGCATATACGCCCTCATTAACATCTTTAATTAAATCTTGGACAGGGGTTTTCCCTCTGGCAATCCAGGTATTCGTCATGCGGACAATGGGAGAATGATGATAATCTAAACAGCGAGCATTACCTGTCGGCGCTTCTTCTAGTTTGCCAGCAGTTTCTCGCGAATGGAGTCTACCAACCAAAACGCCATCTTTAATTAATTGAGTAGTAGTGGCGGGAGTTCCTTCATCATCATAGAAGTAGCTACCGCGATGAACATAATTATTTTCTGAGACATCTTCTGAGATAATTGGGGCAGCACCATCAAAAATCTGTAACTCTGGCGGACCGAAACGCTTACCCATACTCATCACTTCTAATAAGTCGGGGTTTTCATAAGCCATATCAGCTTCCGATAGATGCCCAAAAGCTTCGTGAACAAACAATCCAGTTAAAATTGGGTCAATGACGACTGTATAGATATCACCTTTAATTTTGGGTAAAGATAGAGCATCAACCGCTCTTTGCGCAGCACCAATTACCTGTTGATCTAAGTTCGTCAAATCTTCATAAGCCTGACGAGAGCCTGTGGTTTCCCTTCCTGTTTGAACGGTATCATCCTTTCTGGCTGTTGCCGAAAAGCGCATTTCCATATCTGACCAGGATTGTTCGATTAAACTACCTTCAGAAGTCGCCAGAATTATCCTTTGAGAGCTATCGCCATAGCTAACGGTATTAGTGGTTAGGCAATCATGATAACCACGCAGCAGCCGATCGTAGCGATCGCACAAAGCTTTTTTATCAGCCAATGAGATCTGCCTGGGATCGCTCCCCTTCAGTGGAACATGGCAAATCGTCTGAATGGGTTCAACAGCTGCCAAGATTGTTTCGCAATCGCCAACCATTTTCGCAGCAGCGATCGCTTCTTCAATTCTCTCGACCAAACTGCTCAAGTCGTCAAACGCCGAAAATCCCCAGCCACCACGGTAACAAGCTCTCACCTGTCCACCCAAAGCAATGCTCTCACTAAGGGTTTCAATTTTACTCCGACGCAAGAAAATATTGGTTTCTGCTGCTTGTTCTAGACGAATGGTCAAAAAGTCAACGCGATCGCGATATTTAGAAATTAATTCAGTCAGTCTGTTCTTATGTTCGGCAAATAGATCGGACATGATGATAATTGATCGGCAGACTTCACGGGTAATGGGTTTTAATTATTCTAGCTGCGCAGCAGCGGAAGACATTTATGCAGTTTTCGATCCAAATAGAGAGACTGAGGATAGCTGAGGGCTAAGTCGATCGCTTCTAAAACTATTTCGGCATCACTTTCCTTGGTACAAAAAGAATTTACGCCCATTGAGTACAACAGCTCGATTACTTCAGGATGTCGATAGTCACTCCAGTGAATTACGCTGCTTTCAGGAGCGATCGCTTTGAACAAGGCTAAGTTCTCAGTATCTGATTCTGATTCAATATCAAAAAATAAAAGATCGATTTTCATCTCTCCATACATTAGGGAGAAAACCTGCTCGGAATTATCTAGCAGAACTAGATTAAGATTGGGTCTTTGAGTTTTAATCAGTTGATATAGCTGCTTCCCCTGTTGCCTACTGGGTTCAACGATAACTACGTTTAACAGTTTTGAAGAAAACATATGATCGAGCATAAACCTTAAAAAGTTTTTTTCAGTATATTCATTTAAATATTATTACTTAGAATCACACGTATTTTTTGCTTTTGAGATGTTTTTATGCTCAATTAATCTAAAATTAATCAAAACAGTTTGATTGTTAAAGCTTAGCTAAAGTTAATACTCAAGA
>JBDKJC010000037.1:0-11213 GCA_039796815.1 Cyanobacteriota bacterium
TTCAGGAGGAACTGTCTATCTCGCAACGGCTGACCAAGAACTGATGGTTTCTCTAATTCAGTCCAACTACGGGGACTTTGGTTGCGGTATCCTGGTTCCTGGTACAGGAATTGCGCTTCACAGTCGCGGTGCTGGCTTTACGTTACAGACAGGACATCCTAATCAGGTAGCGCCTGCCAAACGTCCTTTTCATACAATCATTCCTGGATTTATTACCGACGGCGATCGCCCGTTAGGACCGTTTGGGGTGATGGGTGCGCCTATGCAGCCTCAAGGACATTTACAGGTGGTTCTCAATTTAACAGACTACAGAATGAATCCTCAAGCTGCCCTTGATGCACCTCGCTGGCGATTTGTGAAAGACAATCTTGTGTTAGTAGAGTCAGGAATTTCGCCTGTGATTGTGCAAGAGCTGCGCGAACGAGGTCACAATATTCAAATTGCTCCAAATACGATGTTTGGTAAAGGTCAAATAATTTTGTCGCAAGCTGGGGGATTTATGGCTGCGTCTGAACCTCGTGCTGATGGAATGGCTTTAGCACAATAGGATCTTAATCAATTTAATATATATATTTGCCCTACCAAATAAATTTATTTGTTTCAAAATTCCAAAATAAATCAGATTTATTTTCTAATTGAAGTATTAGTTGAGAATCTTCTGTAATTGTGCCAATTAAATTACAAAAAACGTTTTTTTCGCTGAATTTTTGGATAACTGCATCAATATTCTGGGGTTTAATCGATAGTAAAAATCCGTAACTAGGAAAACAAAGTAGCCAAGTTTGAAGATCTACGTTCTTAGGATACACAATATTATTTATATTTAAAATTGCACCACATTTAGAAGCTTCAATTAACATTAACAGCGTACCAATAATTCCCCCCATACTAATGTCTTTGCCTGCATTACATAAATCGTTTTCGGCTAAATAAGTCAAAACAGTTAAATTTTCTTGCAGCCTAGCTGGATCGGTTTTAGTTGCAGCATTCCAAAAAGAAAATTGCGGGTGCATCTCTCCATCAAGATCGATCGCCGTAACTAATAAATCTCCAGGTTGAGCTGTAAAACTACTAATTAATTTTTTGGCACGTCCTAAAATAGACACACTCAAAGCATTGTAGGCACTTTTAAAATTAGTATGCCCGCCGATAATTGGCACATTAAAAGCTTGAGAGGCAGCCTTCATTCCTTCTAGTAACGGTATAGCTTTAGTAGCATCCTCTGTCCAAATCGTATCGACAATGGCGATCGCTTTTCCTCCCATTGCTGCAAGATCACTGACGTTAACCATCACTGCACACCAACCTGCAAACCAAGGATCGGTTTCAACTAATACGTGCCACATTCCCTCGGCTGCAAACAGCAAATACCCATCTCCATCAGGAATTGCAGCACAATCATCACCAACTTGAATTTGATTACCTGTTTGTAAACCTAATATTTGGCTAACAATTTGAATATCTTGCTTTTGAATAATACCTAATGACTGCTTGAGTTGTGCTGCTAGCTGTTCGAGATTAATTGAACGGCGATCGCTCATAGTTTATTACTTTCTTGCCCAAAGAAATTTCCTTGCCGATTCTTGAATAGGAAGATCGTTAATACTAGCTTCTCGTCTTCTCATCAAACCATTGTCGGCAAATTCCCAATTTTCATTACCATAAGCTCTATACCAAGAGCCTCCATCATCGTGCCATTCGTATTCAAAACAAGTTGAACCTAGTCCCCAAAAACGTAGCCGATTTTCTTCCAAATAGACTTCTAATAATCTGGCGATCGCTTTTTTATCTAATTCATGACTACGACTGGGAGACATAATTTCTAAAGTGCCTAATAAGTAAGCTACACGATAACTAGAAGTATTGCCCAATGATGCAAGGAGTGATTCGTAAGCTTTCCAAGTAACACCAGAAGTAAGAAATTTTTCTTCAGGATCGCTGGTTTCAAGTTGAAGCTGGAAAAAATTACTTAGTAATGCCGAAGTCATGTCTGTATTAGTCTCGCTTGGGGATTATTCAAATTAGAGTTTTTTCAATTATAGAAATTATCCAACAAATAACTGCTGTAGCTGTATTGGTAAACTAGGACGAATTTGATTTGTAGGTGGATAGAAACTTAATTCTGCTTCCATGAGATGATGAGGTCGATCGCAAATCATAATTTCCTTTAATGACTTCCAATGTAATCTTTGAAAAAAGCGCACGTTGGATAATTGAACTGTTGCTAAAAAGCGATCGCATCCCCAAGTATTAGCAGTAGTTACCGCTTTATTAATTAAGCCTTTGCCGACTTTCCACCCACGCCGATAGTCTGAATGAACTCCAAGTCTACCACCATACCAAAGTCCAGGTTTAGTTTCATAAATCCTGACCACTCCGATAACCTGGTTATCTCGATCGATGGCAACAATAGGATAGGCAATTGAGTCATATTCATCGCGATCGCTCGTTTGAAAAAGACCTTGTTCTTGGCAAAATATTTGTTGTCTTAACAACAAGTAGGCTTCTAGTTCTGTTGAATTGGAAGCTAATTTAAATTGATATTTAGTCATTGTTTTTAAGCTATAAGTCATAAGCTTTATTTATTAATATTTTCAAAAGTAGATAGTGCAGAACAAGCACCACATTTAGCACAGCCAGCTTTAATATCTTGAGAGGACATTCCTGCCTGGTTCAACATTGCCCCGACTTTTTCGTAAATTGCATACATAAACTGGCTACTGGGGGGTTCGTGGTTCGCCAGAGGTGTACCTGTAATGGGGACAAAGGGAACGACAAAAGGATAAACCCCCAATTTAATTAGGCGATCGCAGGTATCCGTAATTGTCTCTAAACTATCTCCCAAACCAGCCAAAATATAAGTGCTTACCTGTCCCCAACCAAAGATGTTAACTGCTGCCTCAAACCCTTGAAAATAATAATCTAGAGAAACTTTTGCTTTACCTGGCATAATGCGATCGCGTACCTGCGGATCGATTACTTCTAGATGCATTCCCAGGCTATCTATTCCTGCCTCTTTCATCTTTTTAAACCAGCTAAAATCATTTGGTGGTTCGCATTGAGCTTGAATCGGTAAATTAACCCTAGCTTTGACTGCTTGGGCGCATTCCCTTAAATAAGCTGCCCCTCGATCTGTGGTGTTAGGTGTACCTGTAGTCATGACTAAATGTTCTACTCCATCTAGCTTGACTGCTGCTTCGGTGACTTCAGCTAGTTGTTCGGGGGTTTTTTGGGCAATAGTTTTTCCTGATACTAAGGATTGTTCGATCGCGCAAAATTGACAGGCTGTATTACGGTTACTATAACGAATACAGGTTTGTAAAACCGTTGTTGCCAATACGTTATGACTGTGGAGTAAAGCAATATGACTGTAAGGAATACCATCGGCAGTTTTCAGGCTATAAAATTGGGGCTGTCGGGGAAATTTAATTTCTGCAATACCTTTTCCCTCCCTTTCTAATACATAAGATTTTTGATAATTAACCGACTGGGGCTGAAATTCTGTTAGGTTAAACTGCGATCGCACAGCCAGATTAGTATGAACGGGTATCATTACCGTTGTTCCATCTATTTCCACTGCTTTATGATCCGATGGGCCTGCACCTCCTTTTCTCCCTGCTACACCTGTGTCATGTTTTAGCAGGTTTAAACCCTGGGACTGTAATTGAGTGATTATTTTTTGCTTTTCTTCATTAGTCATTGATTTTTGCTTCTGGAGTTATCGCTTGACCATTTTCGCAATTATGATGATCTGAAACAATCAAATTAGCTACAGGTGTAGGTTGCCATACACTACGTTGTTCTCGATCTACCTTGAGTTGTAGTAAGTCGGGACGAGAATAATGTCCGACAGCATCCATCATGCGCTTGCGTTTGGTTATTAAAAAGAAATCCAAGTCGGCGATCGCTATTCCTTCTCCTTCTGTGATTGGTTCACATAAATGCACGCCTTCGGGAGAAATAATTGCCGTATAGCAACCACCTGTTAACACTCTTTGTAGGCTTTCATCGGGGCAGATTTGTGATACTTGTTCGGAGGATAGCCAACCAGTAGAGTTAACTACAAAACAACCAGCTTCTAAAGCATGATGCTTAATAGTTACTTCGGTTTGATCGGCAAAGATTTGTCCTACCATCGAACCTGGAAACTGGGCGCAATGTATTTGTTCTTGTTGCGCCATCAAACTATATCTAGCCAAAGGATTATAATGTTCCCAACAGGCTAAAGCACCGACTCTACCGACTGCTGTATCTAATACTTGCAAGCCCGAACCGTCTCCCTGTCCCCATACCATGCGTTCATGATAAGTAGGAGTAATCTTACGTCGCTTTAACAGCAAAGTCCCATCCGCATCAAAGATTAACTGGGTATTGTATAGCGAACCCCCATCCCGTTCGTTAACTCCCAACACCACAACCATCTCGTTAACTTTAGCAGCATTACTCACCGCTTCCGTAACAGGGCTAGGAACTTCTACCGCTTCTTCGTATAGCCTCATATGTTCCTTGCCCATTAACACTGGTGGCTGAATAAAAGAAAAATAAGGATAATAAGGGATAAAAGTTTCGGGAAAAACAATTAACTGAACCCCTTCTTTAGCAGCATCCGCGATCGCGCCTAAAACTTTCTCTGTCGTTCCTTCACGGCTATACAACACAGGAGATATTTGAACTGCTGCTGCTTTAACAATGCGTGAATAGTCCATTTTTTATTAACCTATAACAACGAAGTCAGGAGGCAGGAGGCAAAAGGCAGGGGATTTTTACCCATTACCCATTACCTAATTTCCTAGTTTGGTTACTACCCACTAATAACTAATCTAAGTTGTCCAGGTATCAAGAATAAATGCCCCTTCTTTGCGGTGCATCAACACAATGTCTAAAACATCTAAAGGATTAATGGGTGTAATTCCAGGAATTAGAGAAGGTTCGCCATGTCCGTATAATGCTTGTAGTGCAAAGCGACAGGCATAAACTTTGCCCCCTTCTTCCATAATTTTGATTAGCTGGTTGTTCATCGCTTGATGTCCAGGAAAAGATTCGTCGCCAATCTTGGGAAAGCCTCGCTGTATACCTAACGTTACTCCAGGACCATATAGCAAAATAGAAGTTTCAAACCCTTTGCGGATCAAACGGGTAGCTTGCAATAAATTAACTAAACCGATTGAGCCTTCAAAAGCTACAGTATGAAAAGTAACTAAGGCTTTCTCTCCTGGTTCAGCTTTAATATCGGGAAATACTTTTTCTTCATAATCGACAAAAAAATCACCAGCTTTATGTGCAGGAGTATTAACTTCAGGCATAATTTATCTTCCTCAAAATGATTACTGATTACTGATTATTTGCCCTAAAGGATTCCCTTCGGTCACGAAGCTTATTCTTTAGGACTGATTACTGATTACTGTTAAGAGCCAATGGTAGCCTCATTAACAGCTAGTAATGTACCTGGATAGGCATATTTCATCTTGCTGGCGATGTAGTCAGACAAATATTTGGCATCTCTAGCTATACCTGAAAATCTTCCCGAACCCCAGGTATATAGCCAAGGCAGACCTAAAAAATATAAGCCATTAACACTGGTGACACCGCGATCGTGAGTGGGATAACCTTTGCCATCAAATACGGGAACATCAACCCAGCTAAAGTTGGTTTGATAACCGATACACCAAATTACAGAAGTAATGTTATTTTTTATGTAGTCAACTTCTAAAACTTCCGTTTTTGGTTGCCAAACTGGTTCATATGGAGATTCGGTTGGGGCATCGATCTGATTTTTAGCTATATATTCATCGATAGTTCTTTTGATGCTTTCAGCTACATTATCAGCACGATCGAGATTATGCTTGAGATTGGGCTTAAACACTAAATTGTCTCCCTGAATATCCTTTAATGAACCGTATAGTTGCATTCCTTCAGTAGCAAAGGTTCGCAAATCGATTTCACGACCGCCACCACGACCAGTAACATAGTGGTTAGTCTTGTTTCTGACATTCTCTTTATCTGGATGATTATCAATGGTTAGATTGTAATATCCCAGCCTATCTAGCCAATCTACCACATCTTTACCTCGATATTTTCGAGGCGATCGCGGTGCGCTACCAGCACAAAGATGAACTTTTCTGCCTGCTAAATGTAAGTCTTCTGCAATCTGACAACCTGATTGTCCTGAACCAACTACTAATATCTCACCTTCTGGTAAGGATTCGGGGTTTTTATAATCAGCAGAATGCAGTTGCATATTAGTAAACTTTTCAGCCATTCTGGGTATTTTGGGTTGATGATAACTACCAGTAGCAATCACAACGCTATCTGCCGTATAGTTGCCTATCGAGCTAGTTATTTCAAATAATCCTTGAGCATTATTTTTCTTAACTGAAAATACTTCTACTCCTTCTTTAATTGGTGGGTTAAAAGATTTAGCATAGTCTTTGATATATTCAACGATCGCATCTTTCTCCATAAAACCATCAGGATCGTTACCTGAATAATGATAACCAGGCAGAGTACATTGCCAATTAGGGGTCACCAAACAGAAAGAATCCCAACGTTTTTGTTGCCAAGAATAGCCAATCTGATTCTTTTCCAAGATCATGCGATCGATGTTTTTCTGCTTCAAACAATAACTGATTGCCAGACCAGCTTGTCCACCTCCCACAATTATTACGGAGTAGTGCTTTTTCACGATTTCGACTCCCAGACTACAACTGTTAATCAATCCTCAATTACTTCAACTGAGTTACTAACAGATTAGAAGTTTAGTCTTCGAGAAATTTGTATATTTTGTTACAGAATGATTAACACTAGCGATGGCTACAGAAATTAAGGATAGTGAAACAAGCAAAAACTCTACTACTTTAACAGTAAAGATCTCAAGTGGGTTCTATAAAATTTATAAACAGAACTTGGGGTTGAGTTAGCTTCTGGTATTCAGATGCTTTAGATTCAATTTGTTTTATTTGTCCTAAAGCTTTACTACATGAAAAACCATAAGCCTCTTTGACGCGATCGCTCGCAATATTTAAGGCAGTACGAGATTTGTCAACAAACTCAGTTAATTCGTAGGTTTCTCCTGGAGCAAAGTATTGTTTGACTACTAAAGAAGGAGAATAACAGCTTTGCTGTGTGCCGTCTGGCCATTGGATTTGAAAGTTGATTTCAGGCATGATTTTTTTAAAATCTTTGTAATAATTTAGAGTAATGTTTTAGATGCATTTTTGCCGATTTTTGCCAAGAATAAAGAGCAGGGATAGTTGAGCTATTATTAACAAGTTTTTGAGCTAGATTTTTATTTAAGATATCAACCATTGCGATCGCTATATTGTTACTAGAGTTGGGATTTACAAGTAAAGCAGATTCTTCGTTAAGAAATTCGGTAAAGGGCAGAATGTCAGAGGTAATTATTGGTAATCCTGAAGCGATCGCTTCTAATAATACTAATCCCCAACCTTCTTTAACAGATGGAAAGACAAAAGCATCGGCACAACGATATAAAACTGGAATATCTTTATCTGGAATTACTCCAGGTAAAATCAAAGATTCTCCAATTTTAAGATTGTTTCTTTGAGCCAGATTAAAAAACTCTAGACGGTAGGATTCGTAATCAAATAAAGTTTCGCCCCCTGCAATAATTAGTTGTGCTTGGGGATAAGTTTTTAATACTTCACTAAAAGCCTCTAACAGTTTTAAAGAATTCTTACGAGGTTCAATTCCACCGATGGTTAAATAAACAGGATTGCTCTTAATTCCTAGCTGCTGTTTTAATTTTCTTTCTTCACCATTAACTTTACTAGAAAATTTTTGGCTATTCACTCCATTAATAATTACTGGTGCATCAATTTGATACTGTTTTTGTAATTGCTGTCGCCAATATTGCGAGACAGATAAACATAAATCTGGTTCTAAGATCGAGCGATCTTGACACTTTTGTAGATAAGGACTATTAAATTCATCAATATGATGTACAGTACGAATAAAACCAGAAATCATACCTCGATCTCGTAAAAATTTTAAAGCATTAGCACTAATACAATCTTGAGAATGGTAAATATCATATTTTTTTATTTCTCGGCTTAAATAATCGGTAAACTCTTGGATTCTCTGCTTAATTAATGCATCGACTGGAGCGAAATTTCTAACTTCAGTATCCTTATTAAAACAGCCTGTTTTTTTTGACAACAATAATTGGCGATCTGCTACTGGTTTAGTTGGAATTAATTTACTAGAACAGCTTAAGAAACGATGAAAACCAAGATTATCCTTGTCCAAAGCATAAATACAAACGTTATGCCCTTCTGCTTGTAATGCTTCTCCTAGTTCGAGAGTATGAATTACTCCCCCTCTTGGTTTTGTGGAATAAGTAAACAAGGCAATCTTTAAGACTTTGTTCATCTTTTATCCAGTTGCGATCGCATTTTCTACGATTTTTTTCCCTTCTCCAAAAAAGTAATTTTATAATCGAAGATATCAAAGACCAGTTTCTTGCATGGCTTCCAGATAATCGATCGCTGCTTGAAGTTTGTTTTCGTAGGAATAGGAAAATTCTTGAAACCATTTCCCTTCTTCGCTTCGGGGATTTAATTTTAGTAGCCAAGTTTTAGCTTCTTCCCGTAAAGCTTCTTTACGTCGGCGATCGCGCAATTCTTGTCGCTGCTGAAGCTCAATTAATTCCTGTTGATGACGCTTTTCTTCTGCTAGCCTAGCCTCTGCCTGACGCTTTTCTTCTGCCAGTTTGGCTTCTGCTTGACGTTGAATCTCGGCAAGCTTGGCTTCACGTTTCTCGGCTTGTGCTTGATAATCTCGATCGATTAAGGCATTTAGACGTTGGCGAGCTTGAGCTGCCTCTTTGGCACTTAATCGTGATTGTCCAGAAGTCGGTGATTGAGGAGATGTATTAGGTGTATGATTGGCTCTGCCTCTACCAGATTCCAGCTCTTTTCTCAGTTCCCCGAGCATTTGATTGATTGGGACTTGAGATGCAGAAGTTTGAGGTTGAGGTGGTGGCAATTTAGATTTGTTACAAGCAGGGGGTTGATTTGCCTTTGATTTTGGCTGTGGTTGAGGCTCAAATTCTGCTTTTAACTGAGCGAGTAAATCATCCATATTTTTATCTGACATCAATACCACCTCGTAACCTATTCACAAGTAGTTGACACTTTTTTATATTATGAATTATGCAGCCGCTAAAGTATCTGCCAAAGGTTTCCAATTTACATAGCGATCGCCTCCCATTTCTAGCACAATCTTTAGTTTTGGCTCTTCTTTAGTTAAATTAACCAGATATTGAATTTCTTGGCGAGATAAGATTTGTCCTTCAATAATCCAGATAGCCAATCCCTTGGCTTTAGCAGGTAAAGAATTTAACTCGTAAGTAGCAATTGGTGGAATGTAGTAAACATCACCAACACAGGCTTCTCGACCGATGGTTTTTTTACCTAGATGAGCGGGGCGTACTCCGTGTATTCTGGTTAAATAAGCTGCTAAATCTCCTAATCCTCTGGCAGTAATATTAATTGTATGATACCCGTAGGCACGTAAACGTCTTTGATAACGTCCTTCTGCACCTCCTTCTAAGGGTATATATAGCCCCAATGCTCCAGATTTTTCTAGGGCGCGAACAAATGATTTTCCAGTGGTGATTAGCGGCATACCTAATTAATATATTTGTGGGTTTGTCAATCTAGATTATATTTTAAACGTCTGATGGGGATTAACGCGAATTTGCTGAGGTTTAAAATTCAATGGTTGGTTAAAAAATTGGGGAATTGGGGACAAGTAAATCCCTAAACCCCTAAACCCCTAAATCCCTAAACGTCAGTTAAGCAGATTTTCTGGAATTAGCCATGCAAATTCAGATCTGTTACTGCACCCAGACTACTAGAAGAAACCAGCTTGGCATATTTACCCAAAACACCTCGAGGGTATTTAGGCTGACGTATTTGCCACTGGTTACGACGTTGTGCTAATTCTGCATCATCAACGTTGAGCTGCAACAGCTTTTGACGGGCATCAATGGTAATGCTGTCTCCTTCATGAACTAAGGCGATCGTTCCTCCGACCGCAGCTTCAGGGGCAACATGACCCACCACCATGCCATAAGTCCCGCCTGAGAAACGACCATCGGTAATCAAGCCAACAGAATCCCCTAATCCCGCACCGATGATGGCAGAAGTTGGTGCTAACATTTCCCGCATTCCTGGCCCACCTTTGGGCCCTTCATAACGCACGACGATCACATCCCCCGCTTTAATTTTGCCCTCTAAAATGGCAGCAAGACATTCTTCTTCTGATTCAAATACTCTAGCTGGGCCAGTAATTACTGGATTTTTCACTCCACTGATTTTGGCGACCGAACCTTCACTAGCTAGATTACCTTTGAGGATTGCTAAATGTCCTTCTGAATATACAGGATTAGACCACTGACGAATTACGTCTTGTCCTGTGGGGGGAGTTTCAGGAATATCGGCTAAGACTTCGGCAATGGTTTTGCCTGTAATAGTTAAAGCATCCCCATGCAACAAGCCATGTGCTAAAAGCATTTTCATCACTTGAGGAATCCCTCCAGCGTTATGCAAATCGACGGTGACGTATTTTCCTGATGGTTTGAGGTTACATATTACAGGGACTCGCTGACGAATAGTTTCAAAATCATCCAAAGTTAATTCTACGCCCATGGTATTGGCGATCGCCAGTAGATGCAAGACAGAATTAGTTGAACCTCCCACCGCCATAATCACCGTAATCGCATTTTCAAAAGCTTTGCGAGTCATAATCTGACTAGGTAAAATTTGTGCTTTAATTGCTTCTACCAGAGCAAAGGCAGACTTTTCCGTACTTTCGGCTTTTTCTGCATCTTCTGCTGCCATGGTGGAAGAATAGGGCAAACTCATCCCCATCGCTTCAAATGCTGAAGACATGGTGTTAGCAGTAAACATGCCCCCACAAGAACCTGCCCCAGGACAGGCTTTATGTTCGATCGCATCCAATTCCGCCTTGTCGATCTTGCCAGCGCTAAACTTGCCTACTGCTTCAAAAGCACTGACTACTGTTAGATCTTCGCCGTTGTGTTTGCCTGGTTTGATCGTGCCACCATAAACAAAAATAGCAGGGATATTCATGCGGGCGATCGCCAACATCGCTCCTGGCATATTTTTATCACAGCCACCAATCGCTAACACCGCATCCATACTCTGTCCGTTACAGGCGGTTTCAATCGA
>JBDKJC010000038.1:0-11167 GCA_039796815.1 Cyanobacteriota bacterium
AACGATATTACCAAAACCAATATTAATTAACTGGATATCCATAGTTATTCATTTGCAACTTTTAAGACTGCTTCTCGCTAAACTTTAAATTTTGGAAAATATAGTTTTAATACTATAGTTTTACCACTTGATTTACAAGGAAAAAGCCTCATAAACGGAGCTATTTAAGGAAATTTTAGCTTTTGGCAATAATTCACTTACTTTGTAGCCAAAATAACAATAATTGACTGCTTAATCTAAGATCTTTTGCTTTTTACAATTATGCAACCAGTTGACTACACGACTTTAATGGCAAGCTGTGCCGAACTAAATCGAGATTGGATTCCCGCGCGGATCGAACAGGTTTACCAGCGCGATCGCTTTACAATTTCTCTAGCTCTACGTACCCTCAAAGCCAAGCCCTGGCTTACTATTTGCTGGCATCCTGAAGCTGCTCGGATTAACCTTGGCGATTCACCACCCCGCATTAAAGACACCTTTACCTTTAGCGATCAGCTACGCCATCAGCTCAAAGGTTTAGCGCTAACGAAAGTTACGGCGATCGCTGCTTGGGAACGAGTTATCGACCTCCAGTTTGCCCAACGCCCAGGAGAAGAACCCCTCTGGCACTTATACGTTGAGATTATGGGAAAGTATAGTAACGTCATTTTAACCGATGGTTCACAGCAGATTGTCACTCCAGCTAGGCAAATTAGCTCTACTCAGTCTAGCGTACGTCCAATTCAAACGGGACAGTTATATGAAGTTCCTCCTTCCCTCACTGGCACTACCCCTAAATTAGAGGAATCTTTTACACGTTGGCAGGAAAGAGTGAGTCTAGTTCCTGGTCAGCTAAAACGTCAATTACTCCAGTCCTATCGTGGCTTGAGTCCTAGAGTGGCAGCAGAAATAGCGATCGCAGCAGGCCTGTCTCCCCAACAACATACCGACACTCTAGAGTTAGAACATTGGCAAGCATTGTTTCGCTATTGGCAAAAGTGGCTGCTTGTTCTAGAACACCAGCAGTTTTCTCCAGGGTGGTTAAGCGATGGCTATACAGTTTTAGGCTGGAATAAAACCGCCTCGGTCGAGTCGGTTCAAACTCTGCTCAATCGTTACTATACTCAGGAAGTAAACCGCCAGCAGTTTCAGCAGTTACACCATCAGCTCAACCAGAAACTTATCAATTTACTAAAAAAACTTAACATCAAAGCTGATACTTTTCGCCAACGTTTAGCACAGTCGGCAGATGCCCAAAGCTATCGCCAGCAGGGAGATTTATTGATGGCGCATCTCCAGCAATTACAGCCAGGTATGAAGTCGATCGTTCTCAATGACTTCGAGACAGGAAAACCAGTCAAAATTAAACTCAATCCCGAAAAAAATCCTGCCCAAAATGCTCAATATATCTACAAACAAAGCCAAAAGCTTAAGCGGGTCAAGGATGCAGTCGTCCCCTTATTAGCAGATGTCGAGAGCGAGATTGGTTATTTATCTCAGGTACAAACAGCTTTAAATCAGCTACAGAGCGAAAATACAGGCAGTGCCGAAGATTTACAGGCTTTAGCCGAGATTAAAGAAGAACTAATTCAACAAGAATATATCATTGCCGAACGTCAAGAAAGCGATGCTGCAAGCTACGCGCGACGCGAAGCTAGTCCTTTACCTTTAGGTCCGCGTAATCGCCCAATAGACCGAGACTCTCAACCATATCGCTTAACTGCACCTTCAGGAGTGCAAATCTGGATTGGTCGGAACAATCGTCAGAACGATATTTTAACTTTCCGTACGGCGGTGGAATACGATCTTTGGTTTCATACCCAAGAAATTCCTGGAAGTCATGTATTGCTGCGTCTCGATCCTGGTGCGGTTGCCAGTGAACAGGATCTCCAATTTACGGCAGATATTGCAGCCTACTACAGTCAAGCTCGTGAAAGCGAACAAGTTCCCGTAATCTATACCGAACCAAGACACGTTTATAAACCCAAGGGAGCCAAGCCAGGAATGGTAATCTACAAACAAGAAACAGTTATTTGGGGTAGACCACAAGTAGCTAAAGTTTATCTAAAAGCTATCAGCTAATAGCTTGGGCGAAGCCCTTTATTGATTAATTACTAAAAACATCCTTGATATTATCAACAGTACTTTCAATAATATTCTGAGTTTTATCTACTGCTTTTTTAGTTCGAGCTGCATCTTTATCTGCTTTTTGCTCAATGCGAGCTTTATCATTTTTAGCTTTGTTTTCTAGCAAACTATCATTGTCTGTTGCCCGATCGACTTTAGCAGCATTTTTGTTAGCAGTTTTTTTCACCTGTTCTTTTGTATCTTCAATAAAACCTTTAGTTTTATCAAGACCGCGATCGGTTTTATTTTCGACTCGATCGCCGAGATCTGCCAAGATCACAGAACCAGCCATGGCTGTATTATTAACTATAAACATACCCTGCCAAACAAAAGCGATCGCTAACAAACTCAAAATGCTTGTAACTATCCAACGTTTGACAGATGAAAATTGTTTTCCGTACATAATTTACCTTTGTATAATACTTAACAAGATTTAGATTCGGCACCCTAATTTATACTCGATTTAGCAAGCCGTTAAAATCATTCTTGAGATAGAAATTTAAATTTTACTGAAGCTAATTTTCAATTTATAGAATCAAAACAGATATAGTTAATCCCAGCGATCGCGCTTAAGTAGCTTAGGTTAATTATGATTAAATACCAAATTTTTCAGCTTACAAGTTTACAACTTTAGGTAGATAAATTTGGTATAAAGTTTATCTATTATTAATATTAGTTACAAATACAATGACTCGTGGAGATATATTATGAGCGCTAAAGATAGAGCTGAAGCTACAGCAAAAAATATTGAAGGAAAAGCTCAAGAAGCTATGGGTAAAGTAACTGGAGACCAAAGCGAACAAGCCGAAGGCAACGCCAAGCAAGGTGAAGCCTCTACCAAACATGCTGTAGAAGATGGTAAAGATGCAGTTAAAAAAGCAGTTGACTAATTAGTGAAAGTTAGATTAAAGATCGAAAAGAGTTAAGCTTTATGCTCTTTTTTGTCTTCTAATATCCTAAAGTATAAATTGCAAAATGATTCTGTTTTTTAAAAGCAGGATCATTTTTGTTTGCAAGATTAGCAAAAAAGCAAAACCAACTTAAGTTCATAAATTACAGCAAATTTCAGTTGGATAGAATTTATTACCTATTACCCACTACCCGACTTCAAGCGCGATCGCTGCAATCAGATCGACTAGATTACAAGGTTTAGTGAGATAAGCTTGAAAACCTGCATTTTTTATCCGTTCTCGATCTTCCTCTTGAGCAAAAGCCGTTAGGGCGATCGCTTTTAGTGATTTATTTTGCTGGCTAGGCAATGCTCTAACTTGTTGCAAAAGTTCGTAGCCATCCATGTCTGGCATACCAATATCGCTGATTAAAATATCGGGAGGGTTTTGGGAAATAATTGCTAGTGCTTCTGTTGCGCCAGTAACGGTTGTGGCGATCGCTCCTTCTTGTGTTAAAACAAAGTCTAATAGCTCGAGATTATCTGGCTCATCATCAACAACTAATACTCGAATTCCCGTTAAAGATTCTGAAGTAGAAGATGATAGATCGGTTTTTGTCTGTTGTGGGTTGCTTGTGACTAGATTAGACGATGCCGATCTTAACAGTGGTAAGTTGACCTTAAAGGTTGCCCCCCTTCCTACACCGAGACTTTCGGCTGACACCGTACCGCCATGTAATTCAACTAAATGTTTGACGAGTGCTAACCCCAAACCTAAACCGCCGTAACGGCGAGTGGAACTACCATCTGCTTGTCGAAAACGGTCGAAAACATAGGGGAGAAATTCAGCAGCAATGCCAATTCCTGTATCGGTAACCCGAATTTGAGCATTGTTTTGAGTATTATTTTGAGTATTTTGAACCTGTTCTAACCACACATCTACACGTCCATTATTGGGGGTAAACTTAATCGCGTTGGCGAGAAGATTCCAAAAAACTTGTTGTAGTCGAAGTTCATCCCCCATGACTTGGCTGATTGAATCAGCAAGATAGTGAAATTCTAGAGTAATCGACTTAGCGATCGCTGCAAAGCGCACACTATCTCTAGCAGCATCAAGAATCGGCACTAAATCAACGGGTTGAGATGTTAATTTAAATTGTCCTTGCACAACGCGAGAAACATCAAGTAAATCGTCAACTAAAGCAATTTGTTGTTTGACATTACGTTCAATCGTCGATAGTGCATCCTGGGTTTTAGCAGGTGTTAGCTGCTGAGTTTGCAGTAGTTTTGTCCAGCCCATAATTGGATTGAGGGGTGTTCGCAATTCGTGAGATAACGCTGCCAGAAATTCGTCTTTGAGACGATTAGCCCTTGTTAGTTCTTCAGTCTGCTGTTGTAGAGAAGATAATATTTCAGTTCGCTCTAGGGCGATCGCAATGCGGTCGCAAATTGCCTGAAATAATCTGGTTTCGCTGGAATTAAACTCTGTGCGAGTCAGACTACCAAATCCTAATGTGCCAAAAAGTTTTCCTTGAGAGATTAAAGGTTGGCAGGAATAGGCGGTTAAACCGAGCGATCGCACCAATTCTGTTTTGGGATCGGTAGATTGCTGCAAATTAAGCTGCACGATTTGACATCGTTGTTGGGCTACAGTACCACAAACCGCTTGACCTATATCTAACCATTCGATCTCACGGGCAGTTTCTTTGCTAATGCCATGATGGAAGATTAAATTTAACTTTTGCTGTTGTTCATCAAGCAGGTAGTTAAAATAAACATCCAGTCCGATTAATGGTTTTAGTTTGGCAAACAGAGCCTCTACTAGAGAGAGGGGTTGCTTTGTTGAAAGTAAATCACGAGTGATTTCGTACAAAATTTGGATATGGTCGTTGCGTTCTTTAAGATCTGCTTCGGCTTGTTTAAAGTCAGTAACATCACGGGAAATACCAATTATCCCCTTAACTTCGCCCTGTTCGTTTCGCCAGGGATATTTGCCTGTGATCAGCGATCGCAGCTCATCGCCTTTAAGCAATTGTTCTTCATAGATAACAGACTCATTAGCATCGATAACTCGTCGGTCGTCTGTTTGAATGCGTTGAGCAACCTCGGCGGGGAACAAATCTAGGTCGTCTTGTCCGATCATGGAGTTAACCGTTACGTTTAACCACTGTGCCGCAGCTTGGTTACTCATTACATAGCGTCCCTGTAAGTCTTTGACATAAATAATATCTTTTGTTCCACTAATTACTGCTTGCAAAATGTTGTTGTTTTCCGTCAAGGCAAGTTCGGCTTGTTTGCGATCGGTGATGTTGGTGAACAGAACCGCAAACTTGTCGTTTTGTCCCTCATCAAAGCGGAAAGCACTTACATTAAACCACCGATTCATAGCTTTAGATTGATTCTCAAATCGAATGGGTTCACCTGTCAGCACGACTCTGCCATAAGTCTGAATCCAAAAGTCTTCGAGATTTGGCACGAGTTCCCGCGCCGTTTTACCTTTCGCTTGCTGAAGTCCCGTCATTTGTCCAAATACTGAGTTGACTTCGAGAAAACGGTAATCACTTGGTTCGCCGTTCTCATCAAACAGCATTTGACAAACGCAGAAACCTTGATCGATGGTTTCAAATAATGTGCGGTACTGATACTCGCTTTCCCGCAATGCTTGTAATGCTCGCATTTGCTCGATGATTGACCAAAGACGGGCAACAGTTTCTTGCAGTAGAGTTACTTCATCGTCTCGCCAGTTTCGAGCGGTTCTAGTATTTACCGTCAGGGCAGATACCCAACGACCTTCCTGAATACAAGGAACAGTCACCATAGCACCGACACCTAATTGCTGATAAGCGTTAGCATAACTCGCGCTGTGGGGATCGATCGCGACATCTGAAAAAACAATCGTTTCACCCCCAGCATGAGCAACTTGTAATTCTGGCGAGATAAAGTCTGTGATTGAATAAGTCCCTGCATGAGAAGGAAGATCTTCTTGTCGCCAGTCTCGATCGATAGTTAATAGTCGATTTTCCCAATCGACTTCACACCAGGTTGCACGATTAACGTTGAGGTATTGACCTAAACTACTGATGACTTCCCATTGCATTGCTTCTACATCAGACAGTTGTCGCAATCTTAAATCGAGTTCGTTGAGGAATTGCTCATTGAGTTGAGCGCGTTTGCGATCGCTAATATCCGACCAAGTGACCAGAACACGATTGTAGGGTTCGGTAGGAGGGGGAAAGGTGATGCTAAACAACACGTATAACTTTTCCCCTTCTAGAGTTTTCATCGATGTCTCAGACTGAAAGAAAGTTTTTCCCTCAGCGATCGCTACAAGTTCGGCAATAAATGTTGGGATGGTTTCTGGGAGAAAAATTTCCTGTAGAGATGCCAGGAGTTTGTCCTTATCTCGTGTGCCAGTCATCTGTAAGGTGAAATCATTCACATCCAGAATGCGGATAGCACTGATCGCCCACTGGATAAATTCAGGATGCTCGGCAAAATAAGCCTGAAAATCCCTAACCC
This sequence comes from Cyanobacteriota bacterium, assembly GCA_039796815.1. Taxonomy (GTDB): domain Bacteria; phylum Cyanobacteriota; class Cyanobacteriia; order Cyanobacteriales; family Xenococcaceae; genus Waterburya. The sequence continues at coordinate 6,515 of JBDKJC010000038.1, forward strand.
CTGATGCTTTGAGTCGATCGATCGCTGCTTTTACTTCCGAAAAATCTTCTTCCCAAATCGAAACTCCAACTGATTCAAAAATGTTGCGATACCGTTGTTCACTCGATCGCAATCGATCGTCCGATCGATTGCGATCGTAATCTAGCTGATTAAGCCTTTGAGCATTTTTCCAGATTACCAAAACCAGGGTGAAAATGAGTAAAACTACCAAAAGACCCAGGGCAAATGCAGAATCGTAAAGGTTAGCCCGCAGTCCCTGCAAAATTAACCAACCCAAAAGAAACGGAATGGCGATCGCCATAGAAATTAACCGCCGAGCTACGGTTCCCCCTGCCAAATTACTCGTAAGTGTTTGGATTAAGCCACAATCGGTTTGTATTGATAAAATGCCTAGACACAAGACTAGAAAGGTTAGACAAGTGTGCAAAGCCATTGAAGAGGAGTAGAAGATAAATCGATAAAAGATTTGCACGTTGTAAACATGACCGATAAGAGCCAGAACTGCGATCGCCGTAGCACAGAATGTTGCAGTTTGGGCAAGGTTATCACTATGGCGTGTTCTTCTTCCAAGTACATAAAGTGCTAGTCCTACTAGAGCGAAATTGAGTGCTGTATTGTCCCCCATACGACCTGGGTATTTAATTGTAGGATCACCTGGCAACTGTTGAAAGAGTAGCTGATCGATGCCTAAATTCCAGCCCAAGAGATATTGACTCAGGGTAAGTATACCGATCGCACTAACTGCGATCGCCAAGCCTTTTGCCACTCGATAATTTCGCCTTTTACCCGTCTGCCACCCTAAAGATATTCCCGCCAAAATAAAACATAAAGCAGTATTAGCTTTCATCTCCGCTGCATCCCCAGCGATGCTTTTGAACAAGGCAAGATCCATACCCCAACCACCCACCAAAACCAGACCGCCTACCAAAGTGACGATGATACCTGCAATTTGAGCCGTTAATAATGACTTTTTTTGTATCGTAAACATTAGGGTTTAGAGATTAAGAATTAGATAGGGTGAGCAATGCCGACCTTATCTCAACTGCGTTCCGCTTTTTCCTATTCCACACCTGACCAAGTTAATAAAGGTGAGCCAGAAGCAACTATTTCTGCTCGGATTTTTCGCAAGCGATCGCCTAATAAAGATAAAGATCGAAGCGGTAGTTGATTATCAGTTTTTACAACACCCTGCTTGGACTCCAAAAATTCTACAAAATCAAAGACTTCTTGCTGTTTTGGTAGTGGCAAACCTCTCCATTTTTCGATTAAAACTTGTTCAATTGTCATATAAGTTATTGTGTTTAAATTACATAATATCTAATATTAGCCTGTTCCCAAGTTCCGCAAGTCTCCAAGTCCCCAACTAACCCCTAACTAAACTAACAATTGCTCGCACTAAAACCTCTGGTTCAATCGGCTTAGAAAAGTATTTTTCAAATCCAATTCTCAGGGCATAATCGCGATCGCTGGAACTAGCATAAGCGGTAAGTGCGATCGCTGGTATCTGGCGCTCAGGATAACGGGTTCTGATTTGCTGTAGTAATTCATGACCGTTGATATCTGGCATGGCAATATCACTAACTATGAGGCTGGGATTAAACTGAGATAAGATCTCTAGGGCAACTGAACCACTCTCAGCAGTCTGAACATCTGCTCCAGCCTCTTTTAGGATAAACTTAAGCAGTTCTAAAGAATCTGGTTCATCATCGACAGCAAGTAAGGAAATTCCCGCTAAAGGCAAGGTGTCGGTAGCGATCGCGATTTCTTCAGTGTTAATGATTGGTTCGGATTCTAGTAATGGTAAATAGACAGTAAATGTCGCGCCCTGTCCGATCCCTGGACTATCTGCGGTAATTGTCCCGTTATGCATTTCAACCAGATTTTTGACGATCGCCAATCCTAACCCCAATCCGTCTTTAGAGCCTGAATTTTTCTGTCCCTGCTGAAACCGCTCGAATATGTTTGGCAAAAATTCGGGGTTAATCCCTTTACCAGTGTCGCTTACTTGAATTTGTACCTGCCTGGCGACTTGCTCTAAGGTAATGGTAATTCGTCCTTGTTCTGGAGTGAATTTAATGGCATTGGTGAGCAGGTTGACCACAATTTGTTGCAAGCGGTTGAGATCGCCAGAAACTTGAGCGATCGAGACTAATCGGCTATCTAGATGAATCTGTTTTGCCTCTGCCATTGGACGCATCAGACTTATCGCCCCTCCCACGATCGTTGCCAGATTTACAGGTGCAAGGGTCAGGCGCAGTTTGCCACTTGCCATGCGGGAAATATCGAGCAAGTCTTCGATTAATTGTACTTGAGTCTGAGTTCCGCGCTCGATCGCCTCTAAGGCGCGATCAACATTGGCTGGGTCAAATTTACGCATCCGTAATAGTTGCGCCCACCCCGCAACCGAATTAATTGGCGATCGCAATTCATGAGCAACCACCGTTACGAATTCATCTTTACTACGGTTAGCTGCTTCGGCTAGCTCCCGAGCGGTTTGTGCTTCTGTCAACAGTCGATCTCGTTCTTGTTCGGCTTGTTTGCGCTCGCTAATCTCCTGAACTGTAATATTAATTCCCACAGGCTGCCCATTCACATCCATCAATGGGTAATAATTAGCTAACCAATAACGCTCGACTCCTGGTTGGGCGGGAGTTGTGCCTCGAACTTCGACATCTAAAATAGGCATCCCAGTTTGCAAAACTTGTTCAAAGATTGGTTCTTGAATTTCTGCTATTTCTGGCAAAATTTCGCTTATAGTTCGCCCAATGTGTTCGGATACAGATAAGCCATTGATTTCTGCTAATCTTTCGTTCATTTGTAGATAACGTTTTTCCCGATCCAAAAAGCACAATCCAACTGGTGCAGTCGCATAGATCGCTTCAATTTGTGCCAATTGCTGCTGAAATAAGGCTTCCATCTGTTGGCGATCGCTAATGTCTCTTGCAACTGATAACAATCGTTCAACTTGTCCGTTGGCATCAAACCTGGGTGTGACGATCACTTCCCACCATTTTGGGGTGCCGTTTTTCAGGGGACAATATCCCTCAAACTTACTGATTTCACCTGAGAGAGCAAGATCGATCGCCTGTTGCAACTGCTGGCGATCGCCAACTTGCCAAAGCTCCACCATCTTGACATTGAGGTAACTTTGATCGTGTAACTCGAGTAAATTCTCTCCGAAAGAATTCATGTAAAGTATCTTACCTTCAAGATCCAACACTTTAATACAGTCGGGGATAGTTTCGAGGATTTGTCGATTAAAACTTTCACTTTGACGTAGAGCTGATTCAGCCAAGACGCGATCGCTAATATCTCGTCCTACTGCCTGAAATTCGATTAACTGACCATTGTCATCAAAAATAGCGCGATTCATCCACTGCTGAACGCCTATTTCGCCATTGGGCTTGAGTACTGCATGTTCATGGCTTATTACTGCATTTTCAGGCGTTGCCATACTTAGCTCAGTAATCTGCTGTTGTACCAAAGAGCGATCGCTTTCGGGAACTAGGTTAAGAAAATTTTGTCCAATTAATTGCTCTGCTGTAGAGTCAAAATAGCGACTATATGCCTGATTCACAAACGTCAGCCTCAAGTCAGGCGAAAATCGGCAAATTAGCTCGGTTTGCTGGTCAATGATCTCTCGATAGCGTTCTTCGCTTTGTTTTAGTGAGATTTCACACTGTTTTTCTTCAGTAATGTCGCGCCACGATGCCACGAAACCATCGTTGAGTTTACGTACCTGTACGCTATAGGCTCTAGTAAGATCTTGTCCGCCGAAGCGATCTGAATAAATCAGACAGTCTTTAACCAGTGGTTTTGCAGTTTCAACCACACGGCAATATTCGGCAAATAATCCACATTCGCGATGAGCAGGTAACAATTCGCACAATGGCTTGCCAATGTCGTCAACCGTCATGCGGTTACTTTCAAGTGCAGCTGCATTAAGATATTCGATCTCAAAATCGACAATTGCACCAGTATCGCGATCGCGAATTGCCCTATAGATACCAAAACAATCGAGCATATTTTCGATAGAAGTACGAAAACGTTCCTCACTCTTATATAATTTCTGACGCAGCCGAAAATTCTCGATCGCAGTTCGAGTTACATATCTCAGACTTTCTGCGGTAATATCTTGCTTAATCAGATAATCTTCAACGCCTGCTTTGAATGCCTGAATGGCGATCGCTTCATTACCTCGATCGTTGAGCATAATCACAGGCGGACAGTTTTCACCAACGCTGGTTTTTAATTCCACCAGAAACTCTAATCCATCTCGATCGGGTAGCAAATAATTTAGGACGATGCCATCGGGTAGTTGGCTGTCGCACAGCCGCCATGCTTCATCTGTTGACTCTGCCTCCCAGACAGTGTAAGCAAAATTTGTTTCTTGTTGCAAATAACACCGAAAAGTTGTTCGCTCTAGCAAGGAGTCGTTAACAATCAAAATGTTGTAATCACTTTGCAACGTCTTCATAAGCTTTGGTCAATTGTTAGAAATTTAACACTTACAGCAGCTATCAGCCATCAGCTATCAGCTATGACGCGAAGCTTATTTTTTCGGAAAGGAAAAAGAAAAGAAAGCTTCTGTTTAATTTACAGTATATTTCGTCATTTTTCAGCATGAGATAGCCTTGGTAGCTATAAGCTATA
>JBDKJC010000039.1:0-11158 GCA_039796815.1 Cyanobacteriota bacterium
CAAGATTAGGATCAAGATTTAAAGGGGTGTCTAGATTGATTAAGATTGCTTCGTTGTTGTCGATATCGTCTTCTCTTCCTTGAGAAAAGGGATAGTTGTTGTCGTTAGCTACCAAGATAGTGTTTTCATCAATGACAACAAGATTTTCAATAGTTTGAAAGGGAAAATCAAAAGTAGTTTTGCCATCTTCGTTTAAGTCATTGGGATCGTCGATATTTAATAAATCAACAACTTCTTCTTTAGCAACAAAACCGTTTTCATCTACTTGGGAAATATCGATTTTGAAGATTTTTTTGAATTTTGCTTCTTCTCCTTGGTTGTTATCCCGTTCGATAACTAAAAATTCATGGTCGTTGATAGGTGTAAAATCACCGATGAGATTACCATCGGTAGTGGGATAGTAGCCGACTAAACCAGCGTAAGAGGCTGACTCGACATCGAATTCATAGATGCGTAGGGCATTTTTTGGATCGCCAGCTACTGCTCCTTCCAGTAGAGAATAAATAGTCTTACGGTCAGGACTAAATGCCATGCCTTCAAAACCTCGCGATGTCTCCAAATTGGGTAAGTCGTTACCTAGATCGGGATTTTCGGGAGATTGAACAAACTCCCCAGTAACGGAATCTACTACCGCCACTCCAGTTGCAGGAAAATCGGTAAAGAAACCATCGACACCTATTTCAATTAGTTGCTCAATTTCTCCTTCTGGAGTTTGAGGAGTTCCATCTGCTTCTAAGGTTAAATAACTTTCTTCATTACGATGGGTATAAGGATGAACCTGTAAACCAGCAGCATGGGCATCATCGATAAAAGATGTTACTTCTCCTGTTAACTGGGTGGTAATTTCAGCATTACCGTCACCATCTCCATCAACTGGTTCTTCAAGAGATTCGCGGAGTAAAATATTATTTTTCCAAGGCCCAGCACCTTCAGCGTATTTATCACTAATTATTTGCAGAAATTCTGCACTATCTAAATCGCGGTAAGTAGTGTTGGCAGATAAACCATTTTCTACCCCATCGACAAAATCTTGACCGTAAATTGCAGCTAAGTCATTACCTTGTTCAAGGTTGTAACGAATGTCGTAAGGTACGGAGAAAACATCATCAGGACTGGCATCTTTAGTAGTATCACCGTAAAGCTGAACTAGAGGGATATCTCCTAACCCCTCAGCGTCTAACATTCCTTGGAGTTCAATTAAGTTTTGGAACTCAAAAGATTGAATAAAGATGCGGTTGGGATCGGTAAATCCTGTTTTTTGCAGAGTTTCAATTAGAGGTGATTCTAATGCTAGACCCTGTTGAGCAAAAAAAGTGGGATGTTTGGTTTCGGGATAAATCCCAACTTTAACCCCTGTTTCAGCTTCCGTCTCTTGAACTAGCTGAATAACTTCCTCAAAGGTAGGAATCTCAAAAGCACCATTAAACCCTTGGTCACGAAATTCTAAAGGTTGAACGGCTCTTAATTGCTTAATTTCTGCTAAAGTAAAATCTTCGGCAAAATAGCCTGTAACTTCTTCACCATCGAGGATTTTGGTAGACATTCGTTCTTCCCCAAACACCTCAGCCACATTGGTGGTGTCATCTAACAGAGGTTCATGACGAACAATCAAAACCCCATCTTTAGTAGTTACTAGATCGGGTTCAATAAAATCTGCACCTTGAGCGATCGCAACTTTGTAAGCTTCCAGTGTATGTTCTGGCAACAAACCACTCGCACCACGATGTCCGATAACTATTGGGTCTTGACCATTAAGAGTATTTAAATTAGTAACATTAGGAGTTTCAATTGGTGCTTCCAGTAATTTTCCTTCAGCATCGAAGTGCAATAAATAAGGACCAAATTCATCCCCAACCCAAATATCGCCATTTTTGTCAATTACAAACGATTCAACATCGAAATCTGCCCCAGTGAGTAGACGTTCTTCGCTATCTTCGTTAACAATATCAAAAGAAATTAAATTATCAGGGTCGGATAGCTGAATAAAATTCTCTATTTTTACACTGCCGTCACTGTCTTCTACTCTTTTAAAATTAGGATCTACTTGATATATACGTAATAAATAATCCGTACTATTTTCTTGTGTGCCAAAGCCATTATCAGATAAAAACCAAAATGCCCCTGTATTGCCTGGTGCAAACTGTACCCCACTAAAACCCTGAACTGGTTGCCCGTCAAACGGACCTATACGTCCATTGGCATCTATGGGATTACCTTCACCGTCATTTCCTCCCGCAGGAGTACCTTCAACCAAGGTATCTGCTGGTAAAGAAGCAAAACCAACTAATTGGTTAGCCATATTTTATGCTTGAGTAAAATCTAATTACTTTAATCCTAAAAACATTGGACTAGAAATAATTTTCTCAGAAAATTTCTAATTACTATTTCCTAGTTATTTACTAGGATTTCACATGTGTATTAAGCCTTGGTAATCAATGATTTAAAAAAAGTAAGTACCTAAAAAAATTAATTACAAATTAAACTTTTCCCTTTCCCTTTTCCCAGTCTTAACGAGGCAATTAATTTCGCACAACTACTTAAGAAGCTTGTTCTCTAACTGCGGAAAATCATTTCTTCTGGTTTATATTTTAGTTTTAATTTGTTGCCCTTCACCTCTAAAGCTGTAGAAAACTTAATTGAGCGTCGATCGGGAATAGTGAAAAGGCGATCGTCTCCTTGGGCAAGGGATTCGAGAAACTGTTTCGCAGTTTTATCCTGATTTGATGAGCGACGGTAAAATGTTTCTAATCTTCGCCATAGTTTGGGAAAAATCGGTTCTAGCTGGGCAAGGTTGACTGGTGGTTTAACGGTAAACCCTTTATTCGATCCATCTTTTTTCCATATCCCTAGTTCTTCTTGTCTAGCAACTTTTACCGCTTCAACCAATCGATCTCGCAATTCTTGATAAAGTGTGTCATAAAACAACGGATAAACAAAACCTTCGATTAACAGTTGATAATTTACGCTTTTTTGTAGTAATTCTGCCTCTAAAATAACTTCTGAACCGTCTGCATCAGCTGGATCACCCGTAAACACAAAACAAACAGGTCTACCATTTTTTTCGACTTGGCTAGATAAAATGTAGCCTGGTAGTCCATTTTCTTCTCCACCTAACAGCTCAAGGTTGCGTTGCGTGGCATCGGAGGAAAAAGGTTTGATGGCTGCTTTTTCTAATGCATCAATTCCTTCATAGCGCAGTTGAACTTCACCATCTGACTTAAATTCAACTTGTCCTTCTAAGCGGTCAAATAAAGAGTCATCATCTGCTAAAAACCTGACTGAATCTCCATCTGGAATACCGCTTTGAGGGTTGAATACACCTTTTATTGTTAAAAATGGCATTGTTTTACGCTTCTAACTTGATTGTTCTAGTAAATAGAAGCATCTATGAATATAGAGACTATCAATAATTAACATCTCAGTTCTAAGTAAATTGAAGTTAAATTGATGATTAAGAGTTAATTATGTTAAGGTTTGTATCTATTTTAATTAGCTAAAAAAACAATAAATAATATAATTTTAATTAAATCATAAAACAATATTTTTTTGATATTGGTAAAGTGCCACATAAATCAATATTTTGTCTGGAGAAAAAACTGATGGAGGACATAATACATCAAAATCTTATTCCTGTACCCATTGGTTTACTAAAAATTCCCAATTTTACAGTAAGTTCTAAATTAAATATTAAATTATTAAAATTTTCCTTAATTATTCCTACTTATAACGAGAAAGAAAATATTCAACAGCTAATTACCATTTTGATTCAACTGTTAGATGAGATTATTCCAAACGAATATGAATTGATAGTTGTTGATGATAATAGCTCTGATAAAACCTGGAAATTAGCCCTAGAATTAACTGCTAAATATACTCAATTAAGAGTAATGCGTCGAGATTCAGAACAAGGTCTGGCTACGGCAGTGATTCGGGGATGGCAGGTAGCAAGAGGCGATATCTTGGGGGTAATTGATGCTGATTTACAACATCCTCCCCAAATTTTAGTTAAACTCTGGCAAGAGATAGTAAAAGGTGCTGATTTAGCTGTTGCTAGTCGAAATGTAGAATATGGAGGCGTGAGTGAGTGGAATATTATTCGTCGTTTTCTCTCTCGTGGGGCGCAGATATTAGGGTTAATAATTCTGCCAGAAGTGGTCAGTCGTCTTAGCGATCCGATGAGTGGTTATTTTATGGTACGTCGTGATGTTTTGATCGATCGCTCTCTTCGACCGTCAGGATACAAAATTTTGCTTGAGGTTTTAGCCAGAGGTAAAATTCGTTGGATTGGGGAAGTTGGTTATGTTTTTCAAGAGAGAAAAACGGGAAATAGTAAAGTTACATTTCAGCAATATTTAGAATATATCCAGCATTTAATTCGTTTGCGCTTAGATTTATGGCAAATCAATCGTTTTATTCGCTTTGGTATTTCAGGTTTTAGTGGTGTCTTGGTAAATATGAGTGTTCTTTATTACTTGCGAGAATATATTGATTTGGGATTAACTCGTAGTGCAATTTTAGCAGCAGAAGTAGCTATAGTTAATAACTTTTTTTGGAACGATCGCTGGACTTTTGGAGATATTTCTCGTACTCAAAAAGGGTGGGGTAAAAAAATAAGAAGATTCCTGAAATTCAATCTAATTTGTTTTTCAGGGGTAGTTTTGAATGTTTTGCTACTTAATCTTCTCTACAATCTTTTTAATGTAAATGAATATCTAGCTAATTTAATGGCGATCGCTGCTGTTACTCTGTGGAATTTTTGGTTAAATCTTAAACTTAGTTGGCGAGTAACTGACACTTAAAAAGTCAAAAGTCAAAAGTCAAAAGTCAAAAGTCAAAAGTCAAAAATTTATTATTATTAGTTTACTGATAATTGTTGTTCATTGATTATTAACTTTTTATCTATCTCTTCTTGCCAAATATTGACTAAATTTTGCACACTGTTTTCCCAACTATATTCTTGAACAGATAGTTTAGCCCGTTGTCCCATTCGCTGACGTAAAGGTTTATTTTCAATTAAGGTTTCAAGTTTATTAGTAAAATCAGAGCGATTGCCTGGAGAATATAAATAACCATTATTACCATCCCGAATATTTTCGACTACTCCTCCAGATCGAGGTGCAATTACGGGAATTCCTGCTGCAAATGCTTCTAAGATAGTTAAGCCTCTAGTTTCTTTTTCGGATGTAGTTACATGGAGATCACAATTGACTAATAGCACAGGTACTTTTTCTGGTGCTACTCTCCCTAGTAGATAGAAATTAGGAACTAATTTTATTAATTTAGAAACTATTTTATTTCGCATCGGGCCATCTCCTGCGATGATGATCGCGACTTGGGTTAGATCTATTTGTTGAGATATAGTTTCAAAAGCATCTAAAGTAAAATCCCAGCCTTTATCAGGATATAAACGCCCCAGAAAAATAACTTTAACTAGTTGATCCACTTCGGGCAAATCATATTGAGACTGAAAGAAATCCTGCTGAGGCAAACTGATTTGAAATTTTTCTGCATCAAAGCTAACTAAATTACTATATCGAGTATTATTAATACCTAACTTATTAATTTTTTTATATGTAATCTTGCTAGAAACTAAAGTTACATCATAAGAATTATAAACCCAGACAATTAATTTTTGTAGTAAATATTTAACTAAAGAAAAAATTTGTTTTGGTAGAGGAAAATAATCACCTAAATAATCTAAAAAATTAGTACGGAAAAAACTTACACAGGGGATAGAAGCTTTTTTGGCATAATTAACGCCTGCACGTTGCCAAAAACCAACATAAAGTCTTTCTGGTTCATCAACATGAATAATATCTGGTTGAAACTCTTGTAATTTCTCTATAACTGTTTGATAAGAAGTTCGATTGACATTAGGTTCATAATCCAAACCCACAAAAGAATTACTAGCTAAATTAATAACTTTAACTCCAGGAAAAATATTGCCTGTATAATCTCGCCAATTAGGATAATCTGCTTCTAAACTACTATAATCAGGACAAAAGAAAATAACTTCGTGTCCCCATTTACTGAGTATTTTTAATCTTTGTAGTCCACTAACTGTTACACCATCAATAATAGGAAGAAAACAAGATGTAATAATAGCAATTTTCATCTGCGACTCGATTTTACTAGATATTCATTACTAATACAAAAATAAAGAACATAGATAAAATAAAGTTTAAGCTCAGACTATGAATGAACTTATTTATAGTTAAATTGAGTTTAGAATAAGCTTAAAAGCTGGTGTTTTTGTTAGCTGAAAAACTTTTATTGCCGTTAAATTATTAAAATGGTTGAGTTTCTTGTCTTCTGAGATTAAACTCTCAGATAGTGATGAGGAGTTAACTGAATATAATGGTGCGTATTTCGTCTGATTTTTTCAAAACTGCATTACAGACGGCAATAATATTAATTTTTCTTTGCTTGAGATTATTACTAGACAGTAACATGAGTGGTTTGGTCTGGAATGAGGTAGATGTGCTGCCTTTAGCCAAGCAATTTGCCGATCCTGATTGGATAGATAACGACTGGTATTTAAATTTAGAAACTGGCTATAGATATTTGTTTCAGGTAATTTTTGGCTGGTTGATAGTTCACTTGGGTTTTTTAGCCACATCTATTATTGGTCGTTTAGTTTGTTATACTCTAGTAGCCTGGGGAATAGTGTTACTGGGACAAAAACTAGGTTTAAGTTTGTCCTATCTTTTACTAGCAACGATCGCAATTACTTATCAAGGATACCTCCAAGGTGCGATCGCAGGTGAATGGTTTGTGGGTGGACTGGAAGCGAAAGCTGTTGCCTATGGACTAATTTTGCTGGCTATCCCCCTAATGTTAGAGAAAAAGTATGTGTTAATGACCCTGTTATTAGGTCTGGCAACTTCTTTTCATGTTTTGGTTGGAGGCTGGGCTTTTCTGACGACATTAGGCTGGTTTTGTTTGCATCCTAAAGAGCGTTTGTTGAAGTTAAAACATAAAGGATGGTTATTGATAATAATCTATTTAATTGCTAGTGCTGGGGCTATTCCTGGAAGTTTACAACAGTTACTTAGTTCTCCGCCATTAGGAAATGTTTCTCCTTCATTTATTTATGTTTTTCTCCGTCTTCCTCATCATTTAAACCCCTTTGCTTGGCATCCATTGTTATGGCTGAGGTTAATTATTTATTTGACGATCTGGACAGGATGCATGATCTACCTCAAAAAGAAGGCAGATGAGCAAGGCTGGAAACCAGAAGACTATGCTCGTTTTGAATTATCAGAATTCACGTTTGTTAGTTTAATTCCTTTTGTAGCTGGAATAGCGATCGCTTTTTTTGATCATCAAGGAACATGGTTACAGTATTATCCGTTTCGCTTCGGGGACATGATGTTACCTTTAACCACTAGTTTGCTGCTTGCCTGTACCTTAAAAACCAAATTTTCGCTTCAAAAACCTAGGTTGCGACTGTTATTAATATCTTTATTAGGCTGTATTTTGTTCACTCAAGTAACTTTTTTTAGTCAACAGGCGACAACCCTTCGGGTACGCTTCGCGATCGCTTCCCAGGACTTTCCTGCACAACAACAAGATGTAGATCCTCAGTGGAAGTTAATGAGTGGTTGGATTCACAACCATACTGCTGAAGATGAGGTAATTATTTCTCATCCTTGGAAATTGGCTAATTTTACCTGGATGACTGAGAGAGCAACTATTGTTAAGTTAAAGCTATTTCCTCAGACTAAAGACGCGATTGTGGAATATTATCAGCGTTTAAATGATTTGAGTGGCGGTGCTGTCGCCAGAATTTATTTCGGCGATGAAGAGCTAGATCAAAGAAAAACTGTAAAAGCAATTAGTGCAGGTTTTTCCCGCCTCAATACTTCTCAAGTACAACAATTAATGACTAAATATGAATCTAATTATTTTTTGACCAATGAATCACATCATTTAAATTTACCAATTGTTCATACTCAAACACCATATATCCTTTATGGAAGATCTGATACAACCTGAATTCGTGATAAGCGCCAACCCTTAATCTGTTAAATAATTGCTAAATGAACAATGGCATCACCTTGATTAACCAGTGGATTTTGAATATGACTAATCACAATACCTTCAATGGTGGCGCGAATTGGAACTCTTCTTTCACCAAAGGCGTTAGTAATGTAGCCTAATTCTTGCTTTCTAGTGACGCGATCGCCCAGATGGACTAAGAGATGAAAAATACCACCATAAGATGCGCGAATCCATTTACTTTTTTTTGCCTGAAGAGATTCGCCAATCGAGGGAACAAGTTCATCTTCATACATTTCTAAATACTTCATGACGCCAAAAATTCCAGAAATACCGACTTTAATCGCCAAAGGATTGAGACGCAAAGCTTCCCCAGCTTCATAAAGCAGCACAGGAATACCTTTTTTAGTCGCTGCATGACGTAAAGAGCCATCTCTGGTACTAGAGTGCATCATTAAAGGTGCGCCGAAAGCTTGAGCGCAATGATAAGTAGTTTTGTCTTCCAAATTAGCGCGAATTTGGGGCAAATTAATCCGATGTACCGCAGCAGTATGGAGATCGATGCCATAATCACTCCGTTCAACAATTTCGCGCATAAATAAATTGGCTAATCGAGAAGCTAGAGAGCCATTTTCCGAACCAGGAAAAGAACGGTTTAAATCTCGGCGATCGGGTAAATAGCGTGATTGTTCGATAAAGCCAAAGACATTGACAATCGAAACGGCAATGATTGTTCCTCGTAGTTCTAAAGGATTAATCCGCCCTAAAACTTGAGCAATAATTTCCACTCCGTTTAGCTCATCACCATGAATCGCCCCACTAAGCCAGAGTGTGTGTCCTGGCTCAATACCATTAACAACAGTAATCGGCAGAGAAACTAAGGTTTTAGTGGCCAAACGGGTTACAGGCAGCTCAAAACGGCGTAATTCTCCTGGAGCTATGATTTCCTTGGCAATTTCAATAATATTATCTGACACAAAATTTACAGTTGAGATCTCAAACTTCTAGTATCTAATGCGATCGCTTAATCTGCCAGAAGAATGATTTAACTCTTCTGTTTGCTCGGCATTTTTGCTGATAAATTCAATAATTTTACCAGCCACATCAATTCCTGTAGCGCTTTCAATTCCTTCTAATCCAGGCGAAGAATTCACCTCCATGACTACAGGACCATGATTAGAACGCAATAAGTCTACTCCCGCAATTTTTAAGCCCATCGCTTGAGCAGCCCTAATTGCCGTATCTATTTCTTCAGGTGACAGTACTGCTTCTGTTGCGTTCCCTCCGCGATGAAGATTAGAACGAAATTCTCCTTCTGCACCCTGACGTTTCATGCCAGCGATTACCCGATCTCCCACCACAAAACAGCGTAAATCTGCTCCTCCAGCCTCTTTGATAAACTCCTGAACTAAAATATTGGCATCTAAACCGCGAAAGGCTTCAATTACTGATTTAGCTGCCTGATAGGTTTCTGCTAGCACTACGCCAATACCTTGAGTACCTTCTAGAAGTTTAATCACCAACGGCGCACCACCGACGGTTTCGATTAATCCATCAATATCTTGAGTAGCATGAGCAAATCCTGTAATCGGTAAGCCTACTCCTTCTCTTGCTAAAATCTGCATCGAACGTAGTTTGTCTCTGCTACGGGAAATCGCCTGGGATTGATTAGGGCTAAAAACATCCATAACTTCAAACTGCCTAACTACCGCAGTGCCATAAAAAGTTTTCGATGCGCCAATACGGGGAATAATGGCATCAAAATTTTCTAGTGGTTGACCTTTATAGACAATGGTGGGCTTTTTAGAAGTTATATTCATATAACAGCGCAGGTAATCAATCACTCTCATATCATGCCCCTGTTCTTGCCCTGCTTCTCTTAAGCGCTTAGTAGAATAGAGATGAGGATTCTGCGAAAGAATTGCTATTTTCATGTTGCGAATTTGCGATAAATTTGATCGGGGCTATTTATATTTTTATGGTTGACGACGACTTTGAAGAAAAGAATGACCAGGATCGACTAAAAAATTATTGCGTATTGCTTGTCTTCCTAGCAACATCCGAAAGCCCATCACATCTCTGTTAGTTAAAGATAGTTCGATCTCCCAAGTGTATTTACCTACTTGAATATTAGTTTTGATCACTGGTCTAAATTGAGCTGTTCCCCCAGAATTACGTATTTTGCGATATTCTAATAATTCTGCTTCGGTGGTAATGATGGTTTTGCGATCGCGCTGAAGAGGATGAATCTCAAAGCGAATAATTTTTTTGCCGTTAATTCGCGATCGCTCTTGAATATTAAATGCATGAATCGCTGAAGACCTCGCTCCTGTATCAATTTTTGCCTTAATTCTGTCAATTTTTAGCTGAGGTAAAGTGACAAATTCTCGCCAGCCAATAATTTTACTAGCTGAAGTAAAGTCACCAGTATCGTTTCGGTTTTGATGATGAGACACAAAAATAGGGTTTTATTTTAAATGGGTTTCAGTTGTGCAACTAAAAATTTTCAGCAATTCGGCTGAAGTTATTTCTGGTGATTATCTGTATATTATAAGTACCTAAAATGATTACTTTTGTCTAGTGTGGTAAGCATCGATGAAATGAAATCATACTTAATAAGAAAAAGGCATCAGTAATCGCTGATGCCTCTGGAGTCCCACGAACTGTAATGTACCAAACCTTGGTACTCATACAGGATAGTCCGAATTTTCTCCTGTATCGTATAGAAGCATACCATTTTTCCACAATTTTATTGAATAGCGGTTTTTAAGCGCAATATTCGCTCTAGTTAGGCTTTTAATTGACTAACGGCGGTGTAACGTTGGCTTTAATCCAAGCTGCTTCCGCCGCTCTCTTTTCTGCTTCCTGTTTGCGACGATCTTTGCCAGTGCCGTAGATTTTTCCCTGAATTGATACCTGAGCGGTGAATTCTTTGGCGTGGTCTGGCCCAGATTCAGCAATAATTTGATATTCAGGTTTGGTTTGATAATTAGCTAATGCCCACTGCTGGAGTCTGTTTTTGCTATCGATAAAGGTTGCTTGGGGTTTAATTAAATCATGTTGCGCACTTACCTGAGAATCACTAAAATCGTTGACTAATTGTCTAGCCAAGGGTTGAAATATTTGCAGAATATACTCACGAACAGCCTCTATTCCT
>JBDKJC010000040.1:0-11152 GCA_039796815.1 Cyanobacteriota bacterium
TAGCTAGAGCTTTTTGAATAATTGTGGGAATTTCACTCGGTTTTTTGGCTATTTGCAGCCCAATTTTACGTAACTGAGCAGCGGTTTGGCGATCGCGATTAACGGCAGGAGTTGAAGCTGATAAATGATTGCTAATGATGGTCAGAGCATCGCGATAAACTTTGGTCTGGGGAGCTTTTAAGCCAGCGAAGTAGACGACTATCGGCTTATCGTAACCGTGACTTTTACTGTAGGTGATAATTGAGTTGATTTGATTAACCCTCTGTCCAACCGCCACAATTGCCTTGGTGCTAGAATCCTCGTTAAGAGCTGCCAGCCAATAAGCTAAATCAGAGCCAATAATACGGTCATTGCCCACGCTCACAATCATCGACTGCCCGATCTCAGCTGCGTTTAATTCGGCCGCCACTTCATAACCAAAATGCCGACTAGAAGTAATCAACCCTACTGTTCCTGGTTGATAAAACTGAGGCTCTAGATTACCCAAGCAGACTTTTTGAGGAATAACGATCCCATGACTTCCAGGGCCTAAAACCGAAGTATTAGTTTTTTGGGCGCATCTAATCAATTCAATCGTATCTTGAGGCGGAATTCTGGGGGTAAAAATAATAATTTGACGAATACCAGCAGCGATCGCTTCTTTGGCAGCATCAAGCACCTGATAGGGATCGACAAAAATTAAGCTCAGATCGACTGCTCCCATCTCTGTCTGTACTTGTTCAACTAGATCGAAGACAGGCACTCCTTCTACTGTAGTGCCACCCTTACCAGGACAAACTCCAGCGACAATCTCTGTCCCAAAAGCTTTCATATGCAGGGCGCAAAAAGCTGCCCGCTCATCAGTAATTCCTTGAATAATAACCTTGTTGGGATGAAACCAATTCATAGAGCCAATAAATACAGTGAGAGATGGATTGAGTAGTAGAACACAAAAGATAAGTCAAAAAACATCAACTCAGCTGTGTTTGGTAGTCATTGAGCTGCTTCAACAATTTTGAGCGTAATAATTACCTTAACTAGATTTAACTACGGCGATCGTCTGATTAATACTTTCCTCTAGACTACTAGATAAATAAATCTGTTCTGAGGTAGGTAGATCCTTAAGACTAGTATGATTTAGCAAACGCAAGACAAAGTATGGTTTACAATCAGTTACTAAAGAAACGCTCGCCCCAGATTCTATCTCTTCTTTCGCCTGAATTTGTTCTTTAGGGGTCGATCCAGCAGCTTCCCGTATGATCTGACAATAATTAACGATAGTTTGGACGATTTCACGGTTTACGGCTTCTCGATCCCAAATATTCAAAATCACCACCTTAATTCCCGCAAAAGACTCCAACTCCTGCAAAATACCGAGTAATTGCTCGCGATACAGCTGGAGATGATCGTTATCGATCTGGGTGGCTAAACTATTCTCAATTAAAGCACTGCAAGCGGGAACAACTTTATTTTGAACCAATAAATCCCGAGTTAGTAAAGCAGAGTCAAAACTACTACAAATCATCGCTACTTTTCCATTCTGGTGCTGCCAATCAAGCCAACGCCAGTTAACCTGGCTAATATTTCTCTGAGTTTTCCAAGTACTGTGGTGAATACTTGCTCGTTGTTGTGCTGAAAAATTCAAAGTCTCAGTGATTGGCTGTCGAGCTAGAGCATGGTCATTAATCTTGATTTTGCCATCTAAAGCCATCAACTCGCCTTGAGAATTAACTCCTAAAGGATTAATTTCGATCAGATCTAGGTCTTGCTCTTTAAACAAACGATACATCTTGGCGATAATCTCGCTAACTGAACAAATTAAATTTCCCGATAAACCCATGCGAGCAGCCAAATGACGAGCATAAAACAGGCTAAATTCCTCAGTTATCGCAACTTGCTGTAGATTAGCCAACAAGGAATCAGTGTTCATACCGCCCCTGGCCGAACCTAGCAGTACAGGACATCTTAGGTCATAATCAAGCACTATTGCCAGAAAAAGCTCCCTTTCAGTGTTGTAGTGCGCCTCTGCCAAAACCACTTCGGGATATTCCCCCAAGATAGATAGATTAAATATACTCCGTGCAGCAGCGATCGCATCGATAGTATTGGCGACAAACTTTACTCCACCTGCTTTACCTCGCCCTCCAGACCGAACTTGAGACTTTAAAACTACGGGATAAGGAATTTGTAACTGCTTAATTTTTCTGGCATCTCGAATAGTTGAAGACGGTAAAATAGGAATCCCTACTATTCTAAATAATTCTTTAGCTTGATACTCTAATAGTTCCATAAACTAGCCAGTTATGTTTTCTTATAGTTTAGAGTAGCTAATTCATTAGTATTCGGTTAATTTATTATCTTAATGTTTAAGTTGTTGAATTATTAACTTATTTACCTATTGTCTTGAAAATTTAGCGATAAAGCGATTATGATAAATACTGCCTAAAAGCCCGACCTTTCCTCTAGGAAAATTTATTTTAAACTCGTTGGTGCAAATACAGCAACACAATGGTTTTCAGCTAATATAAGCTAATATATTGTAGTAACACCTAAACTTTTCTATTCCCATCACAAAGTACTCTCAACTGCCAGATAATTGCACAATTCAACTATGCCCATTAACATGACGGACTATTTTTCGCATCACAGACTTTACTAAATCAGCAACTCAGTATTCAAGCATTCAAATCAGGGAAAAATATTGTTCGACTTACAACAGCTATGGCAAAATCTCATAACGGAAGGGGAATGGAAAAAGTTGTAATTATTATTAACGCTGAAGTTAGCGATCGAGGTCAATTGATCTCAACGTCGCCTGTAACTCAAAAAATGGTCGAAGCTTTACAGCGTAATATTTTAGAAACCTCACCATCTAGAGTAATAGAAATAGTCTCCGCTGCTACTTTATGGTCAAAAAATTTTAAAGCGCTCAAAAAAGATAGAAGCCCCGATACAATCTACTGTCCTCTGACAATTCAGTTACCAGATTATTTTGATTTTCCCCAAAGAAAAATTTATTCTGCCTGCAAAGATATTAATGCTCGAAGACGCTGGGTAGAAAAGAATCTTGGATTCAAAACTAGCGTTGGCGATTCTTGGTTGGGTCATCTTTGGTTGCCAATTGTCCTAACTGATAAACCACTATTTGGCGAGGTAATTGGCGAAGGCTCGATGCCTAACTCTTATGAACACCCCGTGGCTATTCCCCAGCGCCAGCAGAAATCTCTTCATGGTTTAGCAGAACAGTTACTAGATTCTTTGTCAGCACCCCCTGCAACCTATTTATTGCAATTTAGCTTCCATAACGGCGAAATCGTCTTCGATCGACTATGGCCTTTTCCTGCTGCACCAGCTTTAATTACTCTCAAGACACAGCAGCCCGATCTATTTACCTGTCACTGGCACTGCCTGATCGAAAAACCAATCGTCAAGCTCAATATCTCTGACGCGATGCCAATCTAGTTTAGTTTGCCACTCTTTCAGAACGTCGTGCATCAAGCCACTGCTGTAAAATTATAGCTGCTGCACGGCGATCGATCGCTCCCTTATTGCGAGTCGAAAATTGTTTTTGAGCTTTTAGCTGTGCTTCTGCTTCAACAGAGGTTAAACGCTCATCTACATACTCAAAAGGGAGCTGTAAAATTCGAGAAATTCGTTCGGCAAATTTTTGCACCTGTTTTGCCTGAGAACCTAATGTTCCGTCGAGCTTGTAGGGCAAACCAATTACTAAGATCTCGATCTCTCTTTCTGCCACGATGTCTTGTAACTGCCGAATATCTTCTGCCCAAGAAGTCCGCTCAATTGTAGTTAAACCTGTGGCAATTAGACCAGTGCCGTCGCAACCTGCCACTCCCATGCGCTTTCTCCCTACATCCAGTCCTAAAGCGGCAACTCTCTTCATATTTTACCTTTTAAATGGAAGTTGATGGCGATCGCAAACTAAACATAGCGATTGAAAAGGAATAAGCATTAACCCACCCAGTTATCCAGTTTTAAATTTGGTACGCGACTAAATTCTTTCAGGTTATTTGTAATCAAAGTTACCTTTAAACTAAGAGCGTGAGCAGCAATTAAGGTATCCAATGAACCTATGGGAGTTCCTTGTTTTGCTAATGTTGCTCTAATGTTGCCATAGATAACAGCAGCAGCACGATCAAAATCTGCGATCTGTAAAGGTAATAAAAATTGCGTTAGTGCTGTTTGATTTTTGCTAGGAAATTGACTTTTTTGAACGCCAAATTCAAGTTCAGCAACAGTAATCGAAGAAACTCCAATATCACCTACTTGATAGGCATTAAATTTTTGCAATACTTTCAGAGGCTTTCGCTTAATTAGATAAATACAGATATTTGTATCGAGTAAAAATTTCATTCAAAGGCACTTTCTCTCTCTTCTGATTCTGGCTGCTGGCGATCGCTCATAAAATCATCGGAAAATTGTTCTAAGCTGTTAAAAAGTGTTTGCCAAGAATCTTCATAAGGTAAAAGCACTAAGGCATTACCCACCCGCTTAATTACAACTTTTTCCCCTGGGAAGCGATATTTTTTCGGTAGCCTGACTGCTTGACTTTGACCATTTTGAAATAATTTAGCTGTTTCCATAATCGTTGTAAGCTAGATATATATTTTTAGTATATATTTTTTGCGGTCAAGAATGCATGAGGGCGATCGCTTATAAAATCATGGGAAAAATAAAAGAAATTCGCCCCCTAGCTATAAGCTAAACCAATAGTTTGGACAATTTTTTAGGAAAGAAAAAAGCTATATTAAACTAAACCGCCATGAGGAGGCTTAAAAGATTTTCCCGAGTTGTTATTTTTTTCGACAGCAACAAAATGACTAGATTTAGCGCAAAAAATGTGTTTCTGCCTGACAATATTTTGGTATGAGCCAGAAAGAGATTTAAGCCAAGAAATGCGGGAAGGAATTGCTGCCCCCGCAGGCTTTAAGCCTTGAAGTACCCCTGATAACTGTAGTCCTTCAGGTTTAGCTTCTTTAATTTTATG
This sequence comes from Cyanobacteriota bacterium, assembly GCA_039796815.1. Taxonomy (GTDB): domain Bacteria; phylum Cyanobacteriota; class Cyanobacteriia; order Cyanobacteriales; family Xenococcaceae; genus Waterburya. The sequence goes on from JBDKJC010000040.1 coordinate 4,985, forward strand.
CCATACTGAGCGGGACATTAAGAGAGTTTGTTCGACAGCATTAGCACCTATTTTGTTAAAGTACTCTTCTCTTTCGGGCTGATAATCGGCAGAAACAATCTCTAGGGGTTGAGAATAAAGTTGGTTGTCTGCTGCCAAACCCCGTTTGCGATCGACTGACTCCTGAATAATTTGCGCCATCTTTGCCGTCAGCTGAGGATACAGACAAGTATAAGCAGGATTCACGGTTACTTGGGCGCGATGGGGTCGAGAACCATCCTTGGAAGATTCCAGCCTAAAATAGCCTATCGCTGCTTTGCGCTGTGGTTCAAAAACATAGCCACTAACTACATCAGTACCATTGAGCCATAGTCTAATCTGACTGACAGCATTTTGGATCATACCAGATTTAAAATCATCTGCATGACGGTCAAAAACCTGCCTCAACAGAGGTGGCATCGATACACAATCAAGCTGATACAACAGAGGTGCATCGGCATTGCTAATGGGTAAAAAATTGGGTAAATCAGCGTCTTGCTGGGCTAGTTGAGCAATTAAATCCGCTGAGATTTGCCAATAGGTCATCTGCGCTAAAGGCTGAAAGCCATTTTCGCGATAGAGAGCTAGATGATTTTTCTCATTAACATTCACCTCTAACATCCAGGTGCGAGCTTCCCAGATATTTTGCAGACAATGGCGCAATAGCTGAGAACCAATTTCTTTCTGAGTTTTGAGTAATTCCAAAGCAGGAGAATTACTATTGAGCAATACCCGTTCTACTCTCCAAGTACTGCGAGTGCTATTGAGAGAAGAAACTTGAATTAAGCCAAGAACTTCCGATAAATGCTGTGCCACATAAACTCGCCAACCATGATAGTAAGAACGGGGCAAAAGAGCCAGAAACCTTTTTAATCCATACCAAGAACCAACCTGTTCTAATTCTCTGTCAATAGTGATTAGACGCTTGGAAGTTTCCTTAGCGACGCATTCACTCACTAAGGCATTAATTGCATCCACATCACGATGTTGAAGAGGACGAACTATCAGCTGCTCATTGTCAGTTACGGATAAAGTCATGGTTTTTTTAATTAATCAACTCTTTCTAGTTGCCATAAAATTTGATTACCTTCTCGCCTGACTCGCGAAACAACCCAATTCCGCCAAGACCAATGATCGCCTCTACTGGTAACAGCACTAGCATTAATATCCATTAGATCCGCCAGTTCAGAACTGCTAATCAGGTAACCTTTTCCAGCTATCTCTTCAGCAATTCTTAGAGTATCAATTAAATCTCTTAACTGAGTTACCCTTTCTTCACTTGATACTCTGGTTTCTTCCATTGTGCTGTTCGATGATTCAGTCATAAATAGCTAAAATTTAAATAATTGATAACTAGTTCTAGAGATGCAATAACATCTTTAGGATAATAAAGTTTACACGATATCTTGATTACCGTCATCTTAGCTAATTTGGACGAGAATTATCTGCTACTAGGTTAATATATCTTGACCGTCCTGGCTGAAAATCTGGCCTAATTTCTAAAGCTTTTTCATAGCTGGCGATCGCATCGGGCCATTTTGCTAGCTGTTCAAAAGCGCAACCTCGGTTGTACCAAAACAGATGATTTCCTGGCATCAACTTGATTGCCTGACTCCAGCTTTCAATCGCTCCAGACCAGTTTTCTAGCTGATACAAAGCATGAGCGCGATCGTTCCACGCCTGATAATTATTGGGGTCGATCGCCAAGGCACTTTGAAACGATTTTATTGCTGCTTCATAGTCGCCCATACGCCCTAAAGCACTACCTCGGTTATGCCATGCCTCTGGTAAATTAGCATTAATTTTCAACGCCTTATCCCAAGAAACGATCGCTTGAGCATATTCTCCTGCACTAACCTGTTTAAGACCGAGGTTAAACCAGCTTTCAATTACCTCTAAACTAGAATCATCTAGCAATGGAGACTCTAATTCAGGTTCTGATTTTAATTCCAATTCTTCACCATCACGATTAATTTGATGCGAACTATCCAGTTCTAAGTCTAGATCTAAGTTAGCATCAGAAGACTCGATTATTTCGGCTGAGGAAGTGAGGGAGAAATTGTCTTCTAAGCTTGCCGTTGCTGGTGAATCAAGCGGATTGTCAATATTGTCTTGAATTTCATTTTTAGCTGAGTCTGAAGCAACCGAATCTATGTTTTCTAGCCAGAGATTTGACTGAGGCTGGGCATCGAAATTATCATCCTCTAAGGAAGCAGATTCGACAGCTAAATCCGACTCCACTTCTGCTGTTGACTGCGCCCCCAAAGCGTTAAAATCATTAGGTAATCTTTGGGATAACTCTTGTTCGGTTTCTATCTGCTCATTGAGACTAAAATCAGGTCCTGCATATTCCCAGATGACAGCGGGATTGTTGTCAAACAGTAATTCCCTACCAATGCGATGAGCGGCTGCACTAATTTGCTTAATTTCATTGGCAGATTGAGTTAGTTCGCCCAAACGAATTATCATTGTTCCCCATTGACGTTTGGACTGACTCGGTAGCTTCAATAGCTTTATTCTATAGCGTTCTAGCCAAATCACCCAGTCCGCCTGTTGTCCGCGATCGCCAAGCTGGTTAAAAAACTTGATAATTCGGCGATCGTGCCAACCATGGGCAATACCTTCTAAAAGCTGATTAAATAAAAATTCATAGTCAGCGTCTGATAATCCAGAAATCTGCCCTAATAACTCCGCTTCAGGCTTTAAGCCATCTTGATGAGGCTGATTTGAGTTAGAGTTTGACTGTTGTGTATCTTGCTTGACTTGTCCAATCGTGTGACTCATGACCTTAGATCAAATATACTGATTTATTAGAAAAGTTAAACTAATTTTATTCAAAGCAACCAGCTCACATAGAACAGTAATGCTTTGAGTCTGCTTCAAGAAACTTGGTGACCCAAGCATTATCTACAGCTAAATATTGCTCAGCTCAATTGTACAAGGATAATTTTTTACTATTTAGTAAAAAATTAAAATCCACATTAACTATGGCTTACGAACCTCTACATCACAAGTATCGACCACAAACTTTTAGCGATTTGGTTGGTCAGGAAACTATCGCTTTAACCCTCAGCAATGCTCTAGAAAAGGCAAAAATTGCTCCTGCCTATCTATTTACAGGACCTCGCGGTACAGGTAAAACCTCTAGTGCTAGAATTTTAGCGAAATCTTTAAATTGTTTAAAAAGCGATCGCCCTACTCCCCATCCCTGCGGAAAATGTGAAGTTTGTTTGGCGATCGCCAAAGGATCTGCCTTAGATGTGATGGAAATTGATGCCGCTAGTAATACAGGGGTGGATAATATTCGAGAAATTATTGAGCGATCGCGCTTTGCTCCCGTACAGTGTCGTTATAAAATTTATTGTATTGACGAATGTCATATGCTCAGTGTGGCAGCCTTCAATGCCCTGTTAAAGACTTTAGAAGAGCCACCTCCACAGGTTGTCTTTATTTTAGCCACTACCGATCCTCAGCGGGTTCTCTCGACAATTATTTCTCGTTGTCAGCGGTTTGACTATCGCCGAATTCCCTTGACGGAAATGACTAGTCACTTAAGATATATTGCCGACGCGGAGCAAATTGCGATCGCTGATGATGCTCTAACTTTAGTTGCTCAAATTGCTAACGGTGGGTTGCGGGATGCGGAGAGTTTACTCGATCAGCTCAGTCTTTTGCCTGATACGATTACGGTAGATAAGGTCTGGGATTTAGTTGGTGCTGTCCCAGAACAAGATTTATTAAAGCTACTTCAGGCAATTAAAAGTAATGATTCAATTACCGTTTTACAACAGTGTCGTAGTTTGTTAGACAGAGGTAGAGAACCGTTAGTGGTGTTACAAAATCTAGCTAGCTTCTATCTCAATTTGTTAATCGCTAAAACCGCACCTCAACATTCGGAATTAACCGCTGTGACAGAAATCTGTTGGCAACAACTATGTGCTGAAGGCAAAAATTGGTCGACTGCTTTAATTTTGCGCGGACAACAACATTTAAAAGAAGCGGAAACACAACTAAAACGCACGACTCAACCTCGTCTATGGCTAGAAGTTACTTTACTTGGATTATTGCCAGAAGCTCACGGAGCGATCGCTATGCCTGTCTCTGAAAAACCAAGTATCAGATCTGCTGCCCCTACTACTGAGCCGACTGTTCCCCCAGCAGTATCTAGAGAAACTACTCCTCAAGCAGCTCCTGCCATCGAGCGAGATAAGGTTTTGGAATCGACAGTTCTACAGCCAGACTCAGGATCGACACAGCAAAATAGGGAGCAAACGCGCTTTGATGTTGCGCCACAAAATTTTACCGAGCGATCGACTACCGCAGTAAATCCTACGTCTACAGCTACATCCAACAACGATCGAGATCGAGTTACCAATCAAGAAATCTGGACTAAAGTAGTCAGTTGCTTACAGCCTCCCACAACTCAGGCATTATTAAAACAACAGTGTCATTTAGTCAGCTTTGATGGTTCAAGTGCGATCGTCGGTGTTAGTTCGGCAAAACTGCAAAAGATGACTCAACAAAAAATCCCTAACATCGAGGCTGCCTTTGCTCAAGTCTGCCAGCGGAAAGTAAGAGTTCAGTTAGAAGTTGCTAGTTCTCAAAGTAATACGACGCAGAATACTCATACATCTACTCGTCAACCTGCGATGGAAACACCAACATCTACACCAGAACAACCTCCCGATCCTCCTCCTCCCGCTAGGGTGGAAACAGTACCTTCAATCAAAAACTCAATGAAGCCCCAAAGCTTATCGAGCCAAAATCAGGCAACTCTAACATCCCCATTCCCAACTTCTACTACAAGATCCGCTCTTCATCAGTTCCAGGAAAGCGATCGCCCTCTAGGATTTCCTCAAGGGTTAGCTTCCCGTACTCTAAAGGAACACCCGACGACGACCATCGCAACTCAAAACACATCTGTTTTAAAGCCTCCTACTTTTGCTGCTGATATTCCTTCTACAATCGATCCTGCCGAGCCAGCAATTATTAGTAAGGTAGCTGAACCTGAAAATTACACAGATTATACAGAAGAAGATTATGTAGATAGTGAATTACAACAGGCGATCGCCAGTCTTACTCAAAGTTTTGAAGGAGAAGTAGTAGAGTTAGATAATTTAGATAGCTTCGACAGTATAGAAGATTTAGAACTAGGCGATGGTCTAGATGAATCTTTTGCAGAGGAAGAAAAGAAAGAAGAAATTCTGACTCCTTCTAAAATTCCTAGCTATTTAGATCGACCAGATGTAGAAGATTACAATGACGAATGGTAATCAAACTGAGATCGCTCTATGTATTCACTTTTAAAACTCTATGAGATCGCTTTTTTTACTTCCTTACACGCTTTAGGCGATCGTGCTAATGGAAGTTACCACCGCAGGATGAACTAAATCATCGGGAACTTGATTGCGCTCGATATATTCATTTATTTCTGTAACTTCAGTGAATAATTGAGGTATGAAGTTCTCAGACTCTATTCTTCCACCTAGTCCGATTGAATCATTAATTAAACCGTGCATGGCGATCGCGATAATTGTTGTTTGTCCAACTCTACTCCAGAAATAAGTCATAATAATCGATACAAAAATGAGTCGAAGCGTAAAAGTAGCAAGATAGCTTAAACCTCCTCCAAAACCGAAAGTTATAAAACTAGTAAACTTAACGGGAAAATGCCATAGTCCCCAGAGAAAGCCTAGAATTACAGAAGCTACCAGAGGATTAAAACGATTAACCATTTAATTTTGAGCTTCATCGAACTCGCGTTGATATCGTATTTGTTCTAATTTCTAATCTTCAAAATTAACCGTATCGACACCTTCGATGGTGATATTTGCTGGAGGAGAAGTAAAAACGCGATCGCCTTGATTTAACCCCGCTAAAATTTGAACACTGTTGCCACTAGCCGTACCTAATTTGATTGGTTGAAACTGGGCTTTATTTTCACGCAATAACTTGTCCTTGACTGACGCGATCGCCTTCTTCAATCTCCAACTTAGCAATTCTGCCTGGTTCATCGGGGCTAAGATTATTAGTGTGTAATGCTTGCACTGTTCCATGATTCTGTAGGTCATGTATTAACTGCCCAAACGATCCAGTTAAATAATGCGATCGCCTTTTGGCAATCTGAACCAGATAAAGCCTATCGGTTTT
>JBDKJC010000041.1:0-10925 GCA_039796815.1 Cyanobacteriota bacterium
TGGGTGGTGTTTGATTGTTTTTAATTCCAAAAACTTGTGGTTTGAAAATCTGTCAAACTATTGTATTGTCTAGGTTCTAACGGTTTACTTGGGGCAATCCCCTCTCAACCGCGCATTTACCAATATAGGTAATTTACATCTGATTGTCAACCCCTTGGAAAAAAGTTTTTAGTGTTTTTCTCAAAGTCAGTCATGCTATGGTGTTTGGGCAGATATTTAAAGAGTATTTTCTTATGTCTTTATCTTTTCAAGAAATAATAGCTACATTAAATAATTTTTGGAGCGATCGCGGCTGTATTCTTGTTCAACCATATGACACCGAAAAAGGTGCAGGAACAAAAAATCCTAGTACTTTTCTTAGAGCTTTAGGCCCGGAGCCCTGGTCCGTGGCATACGTAGAGCCATGTAGGAGACCAACCGACGGTAGATATGGTGAAAATCCAAATCGCTTTCAGCACTATTATCAATACCAAGTATTAATCAAACCTTCTCCAAACAACATACAAGAGATATATTTAGAGTCTTTAAACGCTTTGGGCATTAATTCAGCAGATCATGATGTTCGCTTTGTAGAGGATAATTGGGAAGATGCTGCTGTTGGTGCTTGGGGTGCAGGTTGGGAAGTTTGGTTAGATGGCATGGAAGTTACTCAGTTCACCTATTTTCAACAGTGTGGCGGAATTGATTGTAATCCTGTTTCGATTGAAATTACCTACGGCTTGGAAAGATTAGCTATGTATCTACAGGATGTGGATGCAATGACTAAAATAAAGTGGAACAATCGCGTAAGTTACGGAGACATTTTCTTACAAGCTGAGATTGAGCAGTGTACCTATAACTTTGAAGCATCCGATCCTGATTTGCTATTTAATTTATTTAGTCTTTATGAGCAAGAAGCAAAACAGTTAATTGAACGCAGTTTAGTTGTTCCTAGCTTAGATTATGTTCTTAAGTGTTCTCATAGCTTTAATTTATTAGATGCTAGGGGAGTAATCGCCGTGACAGAAAGAACTCGTTATATAGGCAGAATCCGCAATATGGCTAAACAAGTCGCCCAACTATATTTAGAGCAAAGAGAAAGTCTTGATTTTCCATTGCAAAAAAAATGACTGATTACTAAGCTTATTGAGAATAACTAGCAAAAGCTGTATGATGAGAAGTCTAAAAAATATTCTTTTTCATAAAAATTATAGTCTTGATAAATTCTAATGAATAATCAAATCAGCAAGCTTTCTCGGCGTTTTTTTCTATGTGCTAGTACGGCAGCTATAGTTGTTGCCTGTAGCCAAACGGAGTCTGAAAAACCACAAAGCCAAGCCGAAACCGAGGAAACAACAGCAAAACAGGCTGGACAGGTAAATATTTACTCCTCTCGCCACTACAATACCGACGAGCAAATATATGACGGTTTCACTAAAAAAACAGGGATCAAGGTTAACTTGATTGAAGGTAAAGATGATGAACTGATTGAAAGAATTAAAAGCGAAGGTGCAAATAGTCCCGCAGATATTTTGATTACCGTTGATGGAGGAAGGTTGTGGCGCGCTGAACAAGCTGGTATCTTTGCTCCAGTAAATTCAGAAATCTTAAATAAACAAATTCCTACTAATTTAAGAGATCCTAATAATCTTTGGTTTGCTTTTAGTAAACGGGCGCGAGTCATTATGTATAACAAAGATAAAGTGAATGCGACGGACTTAACTACTTATGAAGATTTAGCCGATCCCAAATGGAAGGGCAAATTAATCATGCGTTCTTCGAGTAATATTTACAATCAATCTTTGGTCGCAGGTATGATTGAAGAAAAAGGTGAGCAAGCAACCTCAGAATGGATTAAGGGATTAGTAGCTAATTTTGCTCGTCCTCCACAAAGTACAGATACAGGAAATATTGAGGCGGTAGCAGCAGGGCTGGGAGATATTACCCTTGCCAATACATATTACTTGGCTAGATATGAAGATCAACCAGAAATATTTACCAAAATTGGCGTAATATTTCCTAATCAAAAAGATCGAGGAACTCACATTAACGTTAGTGGTGCTGGGTTATTAAAAAATGCTCCTGACCCCAAAAATGCGATCGCTTTTCTGGAATATCTTGTCAGCCCTGAAGCTCAAGAGTTTTTTGCTTTAGGTAATAATGAATACCCAGTGGTGGAAGGTGTACCAGTTAACTCTGTAATCAAGAGTTTTGGGGAGTTTAAAGATGACACCACTAATGTTTCTGCCTACGGAAAAAATAATGCCAATGCGGTTAAGATTATGGATCAATCAGGATGGAAATAAATTAAGTATCCAGGTAAATAAATGAAACGGTTTCTCGGTGTGGCAGTTTTAACTGATATTCTACTTATTGGTAGCATGATGGCAACTTCCTTGCCAGTTAAAGCGGAATCATCTTTATCGGTAGTCTATCCTCCGCCAAAACACGAAACTAGCGCCGAGAAAATATTTTTCATTGGTACAGCATCACCCAATGAACCTGTTTTAATCAACGGTAAAGAAGTTAAAAATCGCAGTGCTTCTGGACATTTTGCCCCTAGCTTGCCCTTAAAAATAGGAGAAAATATTTTTGTTATTCGTCAAGAAAACAAAAAAATCAAAATAAAAGTCACTCGCCTTAACAATCAGCCAGAAATACCTAAAACTCTAACTTTTGCTCCTGGATCTTTGATTCCATCTGTTGATTTGGCTCGCCTACCCGATGAACCAATATGTCTTAGTGCCGTGGCTCCAGCAAATGCGAAAGTATCCGCGCAAATAGGTCAAAGCAAAATTTTGCTCATGCCTCAAATTGAGTCGGTTGAGTTACCTGCTAATTCGGCGGTATTGACATCACAAACAGAATCATCGGAACGGCAAAACTTGGGTCAATATCAGGGTTGTACCACACTTGATGTGGCTGATAATTATGGCAAGCCGATATTTACTTTGGAACAAAATAATCAGACAGTAACTAATCAAAGTCAAGGACAAATTAGCATTCTTTCCCTCAAAGATATTAGGGTAATAGAAGTAATTGCTAACGTTGGTGTAGCAAGAACAGGACCAAGTACCGATCATTCTCGGTTAACTCCTCTACCGAAGGGTGTCAGAGCTAAAGTGACAGGTAAAGAAGGTGAATGGCTACGGCTTGATTATGGTGGATGGATTAGAGCCGAGGAAACCAAGCCTATACCCGAAAATATTCCACCTCAGTCAATAATTAGGGGAATCACGTCTAGACAGGTAAAGTCGGCAACCGAAATTGTCTTCCCACTGCAAGTGCCTGTACCCATAGAAATCGAGCAGAAAGAAGATACAATCACTCTGAGTCTACATAATACAACAGCTCAAACTGACACAATTCGTCTCGATCCCGACCCTTTAATTAAACGTCTTGACTGGCAGCAGGTATCACCAACTCAAGTTGACTATACTTTTGAACTTAATTACCAACAGCAGTGGGGGTATGATGTTCGCTATGAAGGCACTAATTTAATTTTATCTTTACGTCATTCTCCGAGAATTCTACCCCTAGCTACCGCTGGATCAATGGAATATGTAGAGGACTTAATTGAAGGTAATGTAATTGAGCTTGAAGATCAGAAGCCTTTAGAAAATATCAAGATCCTGTTAGATCCTGGACACGGAGGTAAAGAACAAGGTTCAAAAGGGGCAACGGGATATCCCGAGAAACAAGCTAATTTAATCATTGCTAAATTAGTTAGAGATGAATTAAAGGAATTGGGTGCAACGGTTTATCTAACTAGAGAAAAAGATGAAGATCTTTCACTAGAAGCAAGAGTGGCAATGATTGACAAAATTAAGCCCGATTTGGCTATTTCAATTCATTACAACGCCTTGCCTGATGATGGAGATGCCGAAAATACTCAAGGAATTAGTACTTTTTGGTATAACACTCAAGCTCATGCACCCGCGATGTTTTTACACAACTATTTAATCGAAAAATTAAATCGTCCTAATGCTGGCACTTTTTGGAATAATTTAGCTTTAACTCGTCCCCACACTGCACCAGCTATTTTACTGGAACTGGGTTTTATGATTAATCCTGAAGAATTTGAATGGATTGCAGATGAACAAGAACAAGAAAAATTGGCCGAAACTTTAGCCCAAGGAATTAAAGAATGGTTTATTGCTGTTGAGTCTTCCCAGATTAAGCAAGACTTTTTGAGCGATCGCTTTTATTAAAACTTAAAACAAAGTAAGATTATTTTGATTCTCGATCGCAAAAATTCGCACTTCCTCTATATCTTGTCAAATAATTGTTAGATAAAGAGAGAGAAGGTATATTTATATTTTGAAGCGAATTATTTAGTTGATTTTGTTCAGACGATCCTCTTTACTAAAAAAAAGAATAAGGACGCTTAGTTAAACGCCCCTTACTAATCAAACCGCTCGACTTATTAGTATTAATTAAGCAGATATACCAAGACAAATAAGACTAACCAAATTACGTCTACAAAGTGCCAGTAAATTTCTGCTGCTTCAACCCCAAAGTGGCTACTACTAGAGTAATGTCCTTCTTGACGCGATCGCCACAGCACACATAAAATGAGTAACACTCCTGTCATCACGTGCAAACCGTGAAATCCAGTTAAAACATAAAAGCAACTGGCCAACAGATTAGTGGTTAAACCAAATTCGGCATGAGAGTACTCATAGACTTGTCCTGCGAGGAAGACTGCACCCATCGCCGCCGTAATACCAAACCACTTTTGCAAACCTTTTACGTTATCTTGTTTTAAAGCTTTTTGCCCTTCGTGCATTACAAAGCTACTAGCCACCAGAATCGAAGTATTAATTAGGGGAATCAGCAGTTCAAACTCTGGCATTCCTTCGGGAGGCCAAACGGGCATAATTGCCCGATAGATGAGTAGCGCAGCAAAAAAGCCCAGAAAGGTCATACTGTCGGAAACCAGGAAAATATATAGACCAAACATGCGGTGATCTGGATGTCCGTGGTGTCCGCTATGTTCTAATACTTCTTGCTCAGAAGCAATGGATATTTGAGATTTATTATCGACGGTTGAACCTTGCATATATCAATTTTTGTTAATAGTTAATTGTCTTAATCAAAAATTAGGGAAGGAAGAACGCTTCAATTAAATGATCGATAATTCTTGTAATCCTTCATCCCTGATTTTGTTTAACTTCCTTCAGCGCTAATTGTCGCTAACATATCTTCAACATCTTCATTGCCATCAATAGTTTCAGTATCAATACCATAATCGTAAGGGCCTGCCCAAAGAACAGGTTCTTCTTCAAAGTTTTCAATGATTGGGGGCGAAGCAGTCTGCCATTCTAAAGTCAAAGCGCGCCAAGGATTACGACCAGCTTTTTTGCCTTTCATTAAACTCCAAATAACATTGATAATAAACGGGAAGGTAGACAATGCCAGAATATAAGACCCAATAGTGCAGACCATGTTCAATGTCTGAAACTGAGGATCGTAGAGCGCAACACGACGGTTCATCCCCTGCAAACCCAATTGGTGCATTGGTAGGAAAGTAATATTAAAACCAATAAAGGTCATAACAAAGTGAATTCTACCAAGAGTTTCATTGACCATCCGCCCAGTCATTTTGGGAAACCAGTGATAGACGGCTGCAAATAGGCCAAACACCGAACCACCGAAAAGAACGTAGTGGAAGTGAGCCACAATAAAGTAAGTATCGTGGACGTGAATATCAAACGGCACAGCAGCCAACATTACCCCACTCAAACCACCAATTAAGAAGGATGAAAGGAAGCCAACAGCAAAGATGAAGGCGCTGTTGAGACTGAGTTTCCCACCCCAAATAGTCGCACACCAGCTAAATACCTTGATCCCTGTGGGTACGGCAATAATCATGGTAGTTGCCATAAAGAACATCCGTAACCAGCCAGGAGTACCGCTAGAGAACATGTGGTGCGCCCACACAATTAAGCCTAAAAAACTAATTGCTAAACTAGAATAGGCGATCGCTCGATAACCAAAAACTGGTTTACGGGCATGAACTGGTAAAATCTCGGAAATTGCCCCAAAAAACGGCAAAATCATAATATAGACCGCAGGGTGGGAATAGAACCAAAACATATGCTGGTAAACAATTGGATCTCCACCCCCAGCAGGATTAAAAAATGCTGTACCTGCCAGTAAGTCAAAGGAAAGTAAAATTAATGCTGCCCCCAAGACAGGAGTGCCAAGTAAAATTAAGCCTGAAGTAGCTAACATAGACCAGCAAAATAAGGGCATCTTGTGAATGTCCATATCGGGCATCCGCATTAGCAAAATAGTAGTGAGGAAGTTGATTGCCCCAAACATCGAAGATGTTCCTAAAAGTAAAATACTCAAAATCCAAATTTCTTCCCCCGACTTACCGCTCATCAAACTCAAAGGCGGATAAGAAGTCCATCCAGCTTGAGGCGCACCGTTGAAAAAACTACTCATCAGTAAAATTCCTCCAGGAGGAATCATCCAGAATGCTACAGCGTTAAGACGCGGAAAAGCCATATCTTCTGCCCCAATCATTAGGGGAATTAGATAATTGGCGAATGCTGCTCCTGCGGGAATAATCCACAGAAATAGCATGATTGTTCCATGCATTGTCAAAAGCTGATTATAGAATTCGGGTTGCACAAAATCGGGATCGGGAGTCGAAAGTTCAGTCCGCATTGCTTCAGCTAATGCCCCACCAATAAAGTAGAACAAGAAAGCAGTAACTAAATATTGAATCCCAATTACTTTATGATCGGTGCTAAAGCCAAAGTAGTCTTGCCACTTTCTTTGGGGATGTTGTTCATGCTCTGGCGGTGCTATTGGAGCATTTCTTTCTAAGGTTGTACTCATTCTTTGTGTAATTTATGGAATCTGATTTATCGGTTGAGATAGCTCTTAACTATAAGCTCACTATAAGCTCGAAGCCTCTGATTCATTTTCATGGGGCTTTAACTGAGCCAAAATATCACTGCTGACTCCCATATCTTTAGCATAGGGTGCCAAAAATTCAGCGTCAGAGCTAGGAATTGGATTCATGGCGACGGATTGATTATCCTCACTATTGGTGGCAAAAGTGTTTTCCTGAATCCACTTTTGATAGTCTTCTTCACTTTGGACATAAAGCTGAGTTTTCATTCCGCCATGATAAGCACCACATAATTCGGCGCACACTACGGGATATTGCCCAATTTGATTAGGAGTAAAGACTAAATTAGTTTCTCTGCCAGGTATTACATCCTGCTTAATCCGAAATTCAGGTAGCCAGAAAGCATGAATTACATCTCCCGCCGTCATGTTTAATGCTACTGGGCGATTGACAGGGACATGTATTTCCCCCGAGATGACACCAGTTTCAGGATAAGTAAACACCCAGGCATATTGAATTCCGTTCACCTTAATTTCTAAAGGATTAATGCCTTGTTTTGAGTCTGGAGAAGCACCCAAACCTAAAGCGATATTTTGTCGATCGGGATCTAAAGCGACTAACTGTGAATGATAATGATGATGGGCATGAGCCATTTGAGGGCCAGGATCGCTTGCTGTCATTGGGTCTAGTCCTCCCATACGGTTATAAATCTCAAAGCTATAAATAGAGAGAATAAAAACAATCACTGTGGGAATAGCAGTCCAGACAATTTCCAAAGGCACGTTACCTTCTATTGGTGGTCCATCGGTGAAGTCTCCTTTAGCGCGACGAAATTTGATCACAGAGTAGACCAAAATACCTTCAACTAAAAGAAATAGACCAGTAGCAATGGTCATCATAAAGTTAAAGAGTTGATCGACATCTCCCGCATCGCTAGATGCTGCTATTGGCAAGAGTCCATGGTTTTGACCATACCAAAGACTGATCAAGGTCATTGCCACCCCTGCGATTAGAGTAAGTATACTGCTGGGAATATTCACGGTAATAGTTTGAGTTATTGGTTTCTAGGTTTACTGCTAACTACTAGTATATTGGTCTGTTTAAAATGTTTAAATCTTACAATTCTTGACCAAGATAATCTAGGCAGCACAATGGGAATTTAGCCTTAAAATTTCAGTTACAAAATTATCTTTTAGTCTATCTTTTAGTCTATCTATATAGGTTAGATCAAATTAGTGATAAATAGGCAAGCATCAAGATATAGCCATTGAAAATCTTGATGTTTCTTTAGATTTTATTTGGGATCTTCAAAACCTTATCCCTATTGGCTAGCGTAATTATTCAACGATCTACTTAAAATTAATTTTTTCTTTATAAACTTAAGTTTTATTAGTCAATTTAATCGAGCAATCTGAAGAATATCTAATAAAGATAAAGCCATAAATAAAAAGCTAGCTAGAGTGTAAATAGACAAAATTAAAAGTTGAGCGATAAAAATCTAATTTATTATTAAAGCGATCGCACTCATTAGTAGAAAATATTGCACTTTATATTCAACCAAGTTTTATCTTCTTTATTTTGATTAAGTTTGCTATGACCGAATCATTGTTTCAATCGTCCAGTGCCAGATTGAAGGATGTATCCCAACCGAGAGTATGGATACGTCGTTTAGTTTGGAAAATGGCGATCGCCACTTTATTGCTGATGGCGGTGGGTAGTGCCACGAGAGTTATGAATGCAGGGTTAGCCTGTCCTGACTGGCCATTGTGTTATGGTCAGCTGATACCCACTAGACAAATGAACCTTCAAGTATTCCTCGAATGGTTTCATCGCTTAGATGCAGCTTTGATTGGCATAAGCGCGATCGCTTTATCCAGTTTATCTTGGTGGTTTCGTAAACAGCTCCCTCAATGGCTACCTTGGGCCGCAACTTTCGCCTTATTTTTAATTGTTTTTCAAGGAATCTTAGGGGGATTAACGGTAACTCAACTACTACGTTTTGATATTGTCACAGCTCATTTGGGTACAGCATTATTATTTTTTAGTACCTTGATCATTATTGGCACGGCGCTAACTCCGTATCAGGGTACAGGTGTAGCTGGAAAACTACGTTGGTTGGGCTTAAGTGCTGCCATCTTAGTCTATTTACAAAGTATTTTAGGTGGATTAGTTGGTTCACGTTGGGCATTACATCAGTGTTTTGGAGGATCGCAGCTATGTAACGTGATGAACGCTCACATCTTAGGAGTTGTACCCCCCACCCTAGCTACCATTGCTGTAGTTTGGTTCGCTTGGAAAACCCCTGGCTTAAATGGAAATCTTCGTACCCTAGCTAACGCAGCAGCAGGATTAGTTAGTTTACAGATTTTGCTGGGCATCGCTACTTTTAGGCTGCACCTCCAGGTTGAACCTCTAACCGTGACTCATCAAGCAGTGGGAGCAAGCTTACTGGGAGTATTAATTGCTTTTACCGTACTAGCTATGAGAGATAGCACCCAAGCATCAATCAAGTATCAATAACTCATCATTTTTCAAAGACACCGACATACATATATCTAGATCAATTACAGGAAGAATCGTAATGACAGGGACAAGTCTTACTCGCCAGAATCAAAATATAACTGAAGTAATAAAAAGCTATTATCAACTAACAAAACCGCGCATTATTCCCTTGCTATTGATCACCACCGCAGCTTCAATGTGGATCGCTTCTAATGGTCGAGTCGATCCTTTCTTGCTACTAATAACTTTATTAGGTGGGACGTTAGCAGCAGCCTCGGCACAGGTGATGAATTGTATCTACGACCAAGATATTGACTACACCATGACACGGACTCGCCAACGTCCTATTCCTTCAGGGAGAGTACAGCCTCGTCATGCTCTAATTTTTGCCGTCGTATTAGGGGTGTTGTCTTTTTCGTTGCTAACAATATTCGCTAATCTATTAGCGGCAATTTTGGCATTGTCGGGCATTGTCTTTTATATGTTGATTTACACCCACTGGCTCAAGCGACATACAACTCAGAATATTGTCATTGGTGGTGCAGCGGGTTCAATCCCTCCTTTAGTAGGTTGGGCTGCGGTAACAGGAGATTTAAGTTTAGTCCCCTGGTTATTGTTTACCATCATCTTTCTTTGGACTCCTCCCCATTTTTGGGCTTTAGCACTGATGATCAAAGAAGACTATGCCGAAGTAGGAATCCCCATGTTGCCTGTTGTGGAAGGAGAAGAAGCCACCGTTAAACAAATTTGGGTATATAGCTTACTAGTAGTTCCCTGTAGTTTATTGTTGTTGTATCCAATCGGTAACTTAGGAATTATTTATGGTGCGATCGCACTATATTTAGGCTCTAAGTTTCTCTATAAAGCTTGGGAATTAAAGCAAGACCCTACCAGCAATGAATTGGCGCGGGGAATGTTTAAGTATTCTATTTTCTACATGATGCTCTTATGCGTAGGCATGATTGTTGATACTCTGCCTATTACTCATAAGCTAGTGAGTATGATATTTACCTGCGGTGGTTAAGTAATTTGAGTAGTAACTGAATAATTTTGCGCGCAGAGGAAACAGAAGAGGCAAAAAAAGATATTAACTTTTTACCAGCCTCTTTTTTATTAATTGCCAATTATAGACAAATACAGTCAAAAATACTCATATCTTTGCGTTTATGCTGGAATCTGACAAAATTGTTCTGCAAAAATATACTATTGAAGATATTCCTCTGCTATTTGAAGCTGTTGAGGTTTCAGTAGATCGTGTCTATCCTTGGCTACCTTGGTGTCACCCTAACTATACAATTGCCGAAACTGAAGCCTGGATTAAAACAAGACCTCAACGTTGGAATGAAGGTAAAGAGTTTGGTTTCAGTATACGCGTTCGCGAAGCGTACCCTGCGGGTAATCGCGAAGGCACAATCATCGGCGGTTGTGGCATAGGTATTAGATCGTCGCCTTGGTACGGTAATTTAGGTTACTGGCTAAGAACTGGATATACGGGAAGAGGGTATGCAACAGAGGCAACCAAGTTAATAGCTAAATTTGGCATTCAACAGTTGCAATTAAAACGTCTTGAAATTGT
>JBDKJC010000042.1:0-10844 GCA_039796815.1 Cyanobacteriota bacterium
AATCGATACTAATGTTGTTCTCGACTTTCTTTTAGAGCGAGAACCATTTGTTGAATCAGCAGCTAAGTTATTCCAGCAAATCGATCATGGTCAAATTGAAGGATTTATTACTGCAACAACCATTACTAATATTTACTATATTCTTCGCAAAGCAGCAGGTTCGACTATTGCCATTCTTCTTGCTCGGAATCACTCGACAGTCCACATTTCCCTTGCTTCTAGCCAAGGCAAACCAATAAAACCCGAAACATCTAAGCAAGAAAACAATTCCGCTTTTACTACAAACCTAAATAGCCAGGAATCCACTCAAGCCAAAGATTCATCTCCAGCTACCAATTCCGAGGGGTCAACAGAGGGACAAGATGACTCTAAGACTGCTGCGGGTAATATTCCTAGTGAGCTTGAACAACCTTTGGCAATTAGCTGTGAAGAAAATTGCCAGCCTGAATATCCTTCAGTTTTAGACGGTGCAGAAGGTAGTACAGGAATTGAACTTACTATTGATCGGGATGGTAATGTTATTGATGCAGCGATCGCTTTGAAGAATGGAAATCCTCAACTAGATCGAGAGGCTCTAAAGGCGGCACAAGAAATGGAGTTTAGTTCTATTAAGCGCGATCGCGCTACGGTCAGAATTAATATTAGCTTTACCGTTGCTGGCTCAGATTTTGAACGATAGGCGCGTGAAGAACAAGAAGAACAAGAATAAATAACTTAAAGAATCGTAAATTATTCATCATTAATGTACGACAGGCTGTCTTTTGATGCGATTACTTTGACCATGATATATTCATAAATTGCTGTTCAGACTACAAGATAAGCATTCGCTTGCCATGCTCGAAAAACGTTGTGTCGCTTATCTTGTTTGGTCACTAATTTAGGGATATTCAAAACAAAGAGTGAAGCAACAATTACGTAATGGGATTGTCTTTAACGTGTTGGTATTATTGGTCTTGGTCAATGTTCGTAGCCAAGCCTATGGAACAGAACGAGTAGAACCCATACCTGCAACCACCGTCAAACAGTGGCAGTCCCAGTTAAATAATTCTATAACGAACGTAACTAAAATTGAATTACGAGCGACCACATCAGCAGGAATTGAGATTGTTTTAAATACCGACACAAGTAAAACACTTAAGGCTGTTCGTTCGACGTACGGGAACGACCTAATTATCGATATTCCTAATGCTCGGCTTCAGCTACCAGAACCAGAATTTGTGCGTCAAAATCCCCTTCAAGGAATATCTGAGGTTAAGGCGATCGCTTTATCCGAAAATCGAATCAGAGTGATTATCTCTGGGGTTGATGGAATACCTACGGGAGAAACAGTTAGAACTGCTCGTGGTTTGACTATCAGCGCGACACCACCTGAACCAGTAGCAGACACAGCAGAACCAGACCAAGTAATCAACATTATTGTTACGGCTCAGAAACAGCCTGAGAAGCCACAGGATATACCAATTAGTTTGACTACTCTGTCTCAAGCAGAAATTGAAGATGGCAAAATAGATTCATTTCGGGATGTAGCAGCAAACACTCCGAACTTTTTTACCACGGTAAGCGATCGCGCTTTTAATTCCCAAACTATTCGCGGTTTAGGTAATGCCAATTTTTTATCTAGAGATAGCATTAGCTTTTTTATTGACGATGTTCCTTACGAGAATGTTCACCAATTACTACCTGGAGCATTATTTGATACAGAAAGAGTTGAAGTCTTACGCGGGCCACAAAGCACACTTTATGGACGTAATAGTCAGGCTGGGGTAGTTAATGTCATTAGCCGTCCGCCGACAAATTCTCCAGAAATTACTTTCGGAGCAAGTTACGGTAATTTTAATCAACGTCAACTGGAGTTTTCCGCTAGTGATGCGGTGATTGAGGATAAATTAAAGTTTCGCATCGCCGGTATTTATGATGCGCGAGATGGCTTTACTGAAAATACTTTCTTAGATGATGATGCCAATAATCTATCTAGCATCGGCGGACGGGCTAATGTAGTTTGGACACCTTCAGAGCAGTGGAATATTTCCTTTAACGCTACTGGTGCAGGTAACAATGATGGCGACAATACCTATGTTCCTATCGACCAAGAAGACCCTTTTGAAACCGAGTTAGATATTCCAGGCAATACAGATTTATCGATCAACACTCAATCATTACGAATTGGTTACGAAGGAACAGGATTTAAACTTACTTCTATTACTGCTCGTAACGGTAGTAATCTTAACTACAATGCTGATGGAGACTATAGTTCAGAGGATTTATTGAAGTTTGATACTAGACAAGAAACAACTATTGTCTCTCAAGAGATTCGTTTCCAGTCTCCCGACGATGCCGAGCGCTTGCGCTGGATAGTTGGCGGTTATTTCCAAGATCGTAATTTTGATATCGATCCTCAACAGCTTAAATCTTTGACGGACAATAGCAATAGCATCACTCAAGGTAGATACGATCAAACCACATTCGCCGGCTTTGGTCAGCTTGATTTTAAACCTGTCGAGCCTCTAACCCTAACAGCAGGATTACGCTACGAGAATTCTGATGAATCACTAGAGCGAAGATCCTTTGAAGAGTCTGAAGGAGACGATTCAGCTGAAAACACCACTCCCTTTGTCGATTCTAACGTTGATGACAATGCTGTAATTCCCAAATTTGCGATTGAATATAGCTTTAGTCCTAATATAGCTACCTATACTAGTATCACTCGTGGTTATAAGCCACCAACTCAAAATTACTCCACAGACGATCCCACATTACGGAATGTGAGAGCCGAAAAGTCTTGGAATTATGAACTAGGAGTCAAATCTTCTTGGTTGGAAGATCGCCTAAGCGTTAATGTGGCAGGTTTTATTAACGATGTCAGCGATTTGCAAGTCGCCTTAATAGGGGATACGGGATTTGCTGAAGATATTACCAATGCTGAAGCTTTAATTAAAGGTGTTGAAATGGAAGCTAAAGCTAAACCTATACAAGGATTGGACTTAATTGCTGGCTTTGGTTACACTGATGCCGAATACACTAGTTATATTAATCCCTTTACAGGAGAAGACTTTGAGGGCAATCGGTTAATTTATGCCCCAGAGTTCACCCTGAATTTAGCAGCCCAATATCGTGCTAAGTTTGGTTTATTTAGCCGAATTGAACTTCAAGGTTTGGGCAACTACTTTTTTGACGATCAAAATAGCCTCAAACAAGATTCTTTAGTTCTAGTTAATGCTCGTATTGGTTATGAAGCCGATAAATATGGCATTTACTTTTATGCCAATAATATCTTCGACGAAGAGTACCTCACTGCTGCATTTTTTTCAGATACAGCAGGAAGAAATTTAGCTTCCTATGGAGATCGCCGTACCTTTGGTATTCAGGTAAAATCGGAATTCTAATGATGAATAAGTGGTTATTACTCGCCAGCTTATATGTAGCCCAGTTTTTACCCGTAGCTTTTTTTGGGCAAACTATACCCGTATTCTTACGACAACAGGGATTCTCTTTAGAATTAATTGGCTTGACTAGCTTACTCGGTTTACCTTGGATGCTAAAAGTATTATGGTCGCCGTTGATAGATCGCTACGGATGGACTCGATGGGGACATTACAAATTCTGGATTGTGCTAATGCAGAGTCTGATGGCTATAGCGATCGCCGTTTGTGCTTTGATCGATCTCAAAACTAATTTTACTCTTTTACTCGTTGGTATGTCATTGGCGATCGCTTTGGCGGCAACTCAAGATATTGCTACCGATGCTTTAGCCATCGAGCTTCTCAAACCCGCAGAAAGAGGTTTTGGCAACAGCATTCAGGTGGCTGGCGGTTATTTAGGGGGAATTTTAGGCGGTGGTGTCATCCTCATTTTATTAGATGCTTGGGGCTGGACTAGAAGTTTATTAACAATAGCTTTCGCTATCTTGTTATTAATCTTTCCCGTCTTGTTTCATCATGAGAATGTAACCAGTCTCAAAACCGACCATAAACTAAGTTGGTTGGCGTTAGTAAAATTTTTTCGGCAGCCTGGGATGGTGCGATGGATATTAATACTGGTGGTCTACATGATGGGAATAACTATCGCCAGTACCATGTCTCGTCCTTTGCTTGTAGACTTGGGAATGTCGATGAAAGATATTGGGGTAATGAACAGTATCGTTTCTTTTGGTGGCGGATTTGTCGGTTCTATTTTAGGTGGATTTTTAATTAAGCCTTTGGGACGGAAATTGGGTTTAATTATATTTGGAATTTTAATGGCAGTGGCGATCGCCTTTTGGACCCTACCTACATTGGGATTTACCAGTTTGCCAGTTTTATATCTGGTGGCGACTGGCTTACATTTTTCCTATAGTATGGCTTGTATTCCCATGTTTGCGATCGCAATGGATCATAGCCGACAGGGAAATGCAGGGTTTGACTATACTCTACAAGTTACCATCATTTTCATCGGTAGTATGCTGGCTGGCAGTTTTAGCGGTTTTATTGCCAAAGCCTGTGGTTATCTCGGTGCATTTGCGATCGCCTCCTTGTTATGTCTTGTGGGGGTTTTATTGGTTACTACTCTTGCTCTTGATGAAAAACCCATTTCATAGTGGGAGACTCTGTAGATTTTATTTTATCTGAAATGTTAACTGTTAATCTCATAAGAATTTGCGTTTATCGAGCGCGAAGAACATATTCATACCCACGTTTGGCGAGATGGAGATCTAATTCTGTGGTCAAACAGAATGCTGAATCATATGGCATCTAAGGTAGCACCAGAAGAGCAAAGCGTCAGCTACCGTATTGGCATTTATGATGGGCTAGCTTTTTATACTGCGTCGGAGAATTCAGCCGAAAAGCCATTGCTTGCGCGTTAGTCTAAAAAAATACATCTAACTTAATCGAAAAAGTCGAGCCGAAAAACAGATTTTTACTTCGCCCTCAAACAAATTTGAGCAGCTTTTATCTCAATCAGGTTTTAAATTATGAAGATCGAGCAAGAATTTGTCAAGGTAGATAACATAGACCAAAATTTGTTAAATAGATTTATTGAGCCATATAAAGAACACTGTAAATATCTTCAGAAGGCTCAATTTCAATATCCTCAATCAACCGATCGCGGACGGTGGTTTGTCCAAGGTGAGTTCTCGATTTTAGAGTCTTGCTATATTGCCGATACTGGACATTTTAATGCAGTTGAATTTAATATCTGCTTCAATCAGCTTTGCTATGTAGCGATCGCTCATCTAATCCAAAACAATATAGCAGAAGCAATGGAAGGATGGAATTTAGAAACTTACAAAAGTCGCCGGCTTAGTGATTTTTTGATTGTCAAATTTTCCAGTGCTTTTAAAAAGCCGATCAATGCTAGAAATTTTCAAGGTACTCTCGCAATTAAAAAATGTAGCGCTCGCGGTAATTTAATTATGATGAAAACCTCCTGCGCCTTTTACAATTGCCACGAAGGTTGGGCAGAAGGAGACGTTACTATTGCCATCTTAAATGGTGAACCCCAAGAAACAGCTAGTGTCAAGCAAAATACTGTATTTGCTTAGTCTAGTTATATATTTATCTGCTATGAATGCCAAACTCGTCGATTTCAAAACACTTAACAAGATAACCGAAAGCGAACGGAGAAAAGTTTTGGTTGCTTATCTTCAGTCGCAAATCGCCAAACTTGTAGGCATTGAAGCAGCCGACGTAGAGGAGCAGCAATCTCTCCAATACTTAGGAATTGACTCCTTGATAGCCGTTAAGCTGAGAAATCGATTGAGAACTGATTTATCGGTGGATGTGAGTGCGGTTGAGTTTATGGCAGATGCTAGCCTGGCTGATTTAGTTGTAGTCGTAAGCCAGCTTTTAAATCAGTCTCCAGGAGAAATTTCGGTATCTGATGCTCGCCAACAAGATGAGCATAACGTGCCTAAATCTTACCCTTTGACCTACGGACAGCAAGGACTATGGTTTCTCTATCAATTAGCTCCAGAAAGTGCAGCTTACAACCTGGCTTTTACTGCACATATTTGTTCTAATTTAGATGTTTCAGCACTACAAAGAGCTGTTCAAAAACTAGTAGATCGCCATCCAACTTTACGGACTGTATTTAAGCAACAAGGTGGCGAACCTTTTCAAACAGTTTGCCAAGACCGAGAAGTAGAAATCAAACAAATTGATGCTTCAGGTTGGAAGTGGGACGAACTGAGAGAAAAAGCGATCGCTGCTCACCGAGAACCTTTTGATTTAGAAAGAGGTTCTTTGTTGAGGGTAAATCTTTTTACTCGTTTAGAACAAGACCACTTTTTACTATTGGGCATACACCATATTGCTATTGATGGTTTTTCGTTAGGAATTCTGGTTGACGAACTGCGCTTGCTTTATCAGTCAGAAAGTACGGGAAAAACTGTATCTTTACCGCCAATTGAAAGACAATATGGTCGCTTTGTACAGTGGCAACAACAGATGCTAGAAAGCTCGATTGGAGAAAGCCATAGAAATTATTGGCTGCAAAAACTAAGCGGTGAGTTGCCACTTCTCAAGCTACCCGTCGACCGTTGGCGATCGCCATCAGCAAAACATCAAGGAGCGTTTTATAATTTTCAACTCGATCGCCAGTTAACTGAGCAGCTAAAAGCGATGGTTAAGACCAAAGGAGCAACGCTTTATATGATTATGCTGGCTGTTTTTCAAGTACTGCTGCATCGTTATACAGGAGAGGAAGATATCATTGTCGGTTCTCCTTCGGAAGGCAGAAATCAGTCTGAATTGGCGCGGACGGTCGGCTTCTTTATTAACATGATTGCCCTCCGCGTCAAGGTAACTAGTGAGCTTACTTTTGCCCAGCTTTTATCCCAAGTACGCCAAACCGTATTAGAGGCACTCACCCATCAAGATTATCCTTCTGCATTGCTAATTGAAAGCTTGCAGCCCAACAAGGATGCTACTCTTAGTGGGCTGTTTCAAGTGGTTTTTAATCTGCTGAAATTGTCAGATATGGGAGCAGATTGTGAATTATCTCTGTCTACTGAAGCCAAAAGACGCGAAGATTGGGGAGGACTAACTTTAGAGCCTTTTGTCATTCCCCAACAGGAAGGACAGTACGATGAAGGACAGTATAATCTTGGTCTAGATATAATAGAGACGAATGAATCAATCTTGGGCATTTTCAGGTACGACGCAGATTTATTCGATGCAGCCACCATTAGGCGTATGGCGGATCATTTTAAAAATTTATTAGGGGCAGTTGTTACCAATAGCGACCAAGCGATCGGTTTGTTACCCATGTTGGGTCAGGCAGAAAAACAGCAATTAAAAGCTTGGAATGAAAATTCCCCAGATTTTGACCTTTCTATTTGTATTCATCAATTGTTTGAAGCACAGGTAGAACGAACACCCGATGCCGTAGCAGTATCGTTTGAAGGGTCTAACTTAACCTACAGAGAGTTAAATCATCGTGCTAATCAACTGGCTCGCTATTTACAGGATCTGGGAGTTGGCCCCGAAGTATTGGTGGGAATTTGTCTCGATCGCTCTTTAGAGATGATTCAGGGTTTGTTGGGCGTACTCAAAGCAGGTGGAGCATATTTGCCCCTCGACCCCGCCTATCCCAAACAACGTTTAAACTTCATCCTTTCAGATACAGGAATATCGGTTCTGTTGACCCAAGAACAGCTACTCAAAGAATTACCACAAGAATTACCACAACCAAAGACAAAAATAGTTTTATTAGAGCGGGAACAAAAGGCGATCGCTCTTCGTAGTGAAGCCAACTTGGGAGTTCTCACAACACCAGATAATTTAGCCTACACAGTTTATACATCTGGTTCGACTGGACAAGCCAAAGGAGTACTGGTGAACCATCGTAACTTGGTTAATGCTTATCAGGGGTGGTCAAAATCATACCAATTAAAGACTTTGAAAAGTCACTTACAGATGGCTAGTTTCTCCTTCGATGTCTTTAGCGGGGATTGGATTCGTGCTTTGTGTTCGGGGGCAAAGTTAGTGTTATGTCCTCGGGATTTGCTTTTAGAACCAGAGAAACTGTATCGACTAATGTGCGAGGAAAAGATTGATAGTGCTGAATTTGTTCCCGCCGTCTTGAAAAACTTGGTGCAGTATTTAGAGAGTAAGTCGCAAAATCTCCACTTGATGAAGTTGCTCGTTGTTGGTTCAGATATTTTGTATGTTAGAGAATTTGAACAGTTTCGACGTGTCTGTGGTGCAAAAACGCGCTTAATTAATTCTTATGGCGTAACAGAGGCGACCATCGACAGCACTTATTTTGAAAGCACAGCGTTAGAGTTGTCCAGTGAGGGGGTAATTCCCATTGGTAGACCCTTTGGCAATACACAAGTTTACATTTTAGATAAGCAACTTCAACCCGTAGCAATCGGTGTACCTGGAGAATTGTATCTTGGTGGCTTAGGTTTGTCCCTAGGTTATCTCAACCGCTCGGATTTGACCGAGGAGAAATTTATTATTCATCCTGGCAAACCCGAGCAAAAGCTTTATCAGACAGGGGATTTGGCACGCTATTTACCCGACGGAAATATTGAATTTTTGGGTCGAATTGATAATCAAGTAAAGGTGCGTGGCTTTCGCATCGAAGTAGGGGAAGTAGAAGCGGTTTTAGTCAGTCAGTCGCAAGTCAAAGAAGCGGTAGTAGTCGCAAGAGAGGAAAACAAGGGTAATAAGTATTTAGCAGCGTACGTCGTGATTAAATCTCCGATCGATACTCGTGAACTTAAAGAGTTTCTCAAACAAAAATTGCCCGAATATATGGTGCCTTCGGCTTTTGTATTGCTAGAGGCTTTACCTTTGACTCCCAACGGCAAGATCGATCGTCGCGCTTTACCCGTACCAGATTTAACCAAAGACCGCCTGGAAACATTTGTTGCACCCCGTACACCAAACGAAGCAGCGATCGCCGAGATTATGGCTTCGGTTCTGGAGCTACAACAGGTCGGCATTGATGATAATTTCTTTGAGTTGGGAGGACATTCTCTACTGGCTACTCAGGTGATTTCTCGACTGCGACAAACCTTTGAGCTTGAGTTTCCCCTGCGTCGCCTGTTGGAATCTCCCACGGTAGAAGGATTAGAGCGTAGTCTAGGTGAGTTACGCCAGGCTAATCAAAGAATTGGCGATTCGTTTCTCCCCTTGCCAAAAATTATTTCTAACTGTCTCGTTCCAATTCAAATCGAAGGAACTCAGCCACCTTTATTCTGCATCCATCCAGCAGGAGGGCAAGTGATGGCATACCAGAATATAGCCAACTGTTTGGCAGATCGCCCGATATACGGACTGCAATCTCGCGCTATTAATGACCCTAACCAAGAACACCAGAGTATCGAGTCTATGGCAATTGAATACACCAAGGCTATTCGTCAACAGCAGGGGAATGAACCTTACTATCTCATGGGTTGGTCTATGGGGGGAGTTTTAGCAGTCAGCATTGCCAAACAACTAGAACAACAACAGCAAAAAGTCGCTTTTGTCGGACTTGTGGATGCCTTTTTAATTGCCGAAAATATTCCTACCTTAAAGCAAGAGCCACTTTTAGAATTTTTACCCATATTGGGGGATAAATTTATCAAAGTTTTAATTAATTCTGATGAGATTGAACAGCAAGTACTAAGAGATTCACTGGTTAATTTATGTAAGAGCGATCGCTTAAAAAAAGTATTGGCTTGGGGACAGAAAAAAAATATTCTGGCTCACAATATCTCTTTCGATATCTTGCAAAAACAATTAGCTTTAACTGAGATACATAAAAAGCTGCTTAAAAATCACCGCGCCCCAAAAATTAAGACCAAACTTCATATCTGGTGGGCCACCGACAGACTCGGATTAAACATAGCTCGTACCAACTGGGGAGAATATACGACAGATGGCAGCTATACAAAAGTTTTAGCAGGCAATCACTTTAGTATTGTTAACCCTCCAGATGTGGAAATGCTGGCTCAAGATTTACAAGCCTGCTTGGAAGCAGTGCGATCGCCTGGGACATAAAACAAACCAAAAAAACTAATTAAATTCAGTTTTAGTGACTTTTAAATAAATTAATGAAAGAATTTGATACTCTAGCCGATTTATGCCGCGTACAGGCTCAGAAATTTCCCCAGGCTTTAGCCTTGATATTTAGAAATGAATTTCTCACCTATCAACAGCTAGATCGTCTGAGCGATCGCCTGGCAAATGCCTTACTAGCACGAGGAATCAAAGCGCGATCGCGAGTTGCTATTGTAGCCCAAGATTCTCTCAAAAGCTATGAGATTTTATTTGCCTGCGCTAAGATCCAGGCGGTATTAGTCCCAATTAATTGGCGTTTGGCTGCTTCTGAAGTAAGCTATATCCTCAACGATGCCGAGGTAGAACTGCTTTTTGTTGGTTCAAAATTTCACGATCTAATCAAATCCATTGAAAGCGAGCTGACTAATATTAAAACTGTCATTTCTTTAGAAAAAAGTACAGAAAATTGGCTCAACTATAGTCACTGGTGTCAGCAACATAGTGATGTTAGTCCCGAAATTGCTATCAAGCCTGATGATGTCGCCGTGCAACTTTATACTAGCGGTACGACAGGACGACCTAAAGGCGTTCAACTAGGACATTACAGTTTTTTTGCTGTAGCCAAGGAATGGACTAGACAAGGGCAAAATTGGCTGAACTGGCAGCAAACTGACAAAAGTTTGCTCGTCGTCCCTTTCTTTCATATTGGGGGATTATGGTGGGCTATTCGAGGTTTGGTAGCTGGATCTGAAAATATTTTACTCCCAGCTTTTAATTCGCTTGAGGTGCTTGAAGTTATTGAAAAATATCGCATTACCAAAGCAGCGATGGTGCCAGCAATGATTCAAGTTGTACTTTCAGAACCTCAATGCC